>VBNY01000098.1 GCA_005877705.1 Gammaproteobacteria bacterium | reverse complement strand
GCACAGAATTGCGATGTAGGGGGCGTGGCTGCGAGGGTGGAGCCGCCCGAGGACCCGCGGCAGCAGGCCATCCCGCGCGAACGCGAATAGCTGTCGCGGACTGCCGAGAATGTCGCTGCCCAGCCAGCCGAACATCGATAGTGCGGTGCCCGCGAGCATCAATGCGCGCAGCGCCGGATGGATCTGCGCCATGGCATCGGCCAACGGCGCCTTGGAAGTCGCCAGCGAAGAACCCAAGATGCCTTGGGCGATGACCTGAATAGCCACATACAGAATCGTCGTTGACAACACTGCGATGGTCAACGCGCGGGGAATGGTGCGGTTGGGCTGCACCACCTCACCGCTTGCACAGAGAGACGTCTCCATACCAACAAGTGCAAACACGGCGAGAATCAGTGCACGACCGAAGCCCTGGGCGTCGGGCTGCACCGTCAGTGAGAAGTTCGAACCATGCATTGCACTCGCGCCGGCCACGATAAAGATCGCCAACGGAGCTAATTTGAGCGTCGTGGTGGCGCTGACCAGTCGCGCGCCGCGGACGACCCCGCCGATGTTGACCAGTGCGATACCGCCAATGACGCCGACGATGACCGCAACACGTACCGGTCCTATGAGGGACGGCGGAAACAAGCTCGCTAGTACGTCGGCCAGAGCGGCGGCCACAGCTCCGCAAGCGAGCACGCAACAGACCAAGAGCAGGGTCCCGGAGACATAGCCTGCCAGAGGTCCAAAGGCGGCTTCGATAACACTGTAGACTCCGCCGCTGGTGGGGACTCGGCTGCCGCCCTCAGCAAAGCAAATGGCGACTGCCCCGATGGCAACCCCGCAAGCCAGAAAGGCAAGGGGCGCGTACGAACCTACACACGCCGCGAGTGCTCCCGGCACCGCGAAGATGCCCGCGCCAACGATCATGCCAACAATGCTTGCAGCCAGCGCCCAAGGTCCTACTGCGCGGACTAATCCGACATCCCGTTGGCTTTCATGCACGCGCGGTACTGTAGCACGCGCCGGCCAATCGGCTCAGCCGAGCGCACGAGTCTGGCGCGCCCGGTTCGGCGCGGGTCCCGTGGATTGACGGAAAGTCAGCGACGACGGCAGCACGTGCTTGGAATGGTCCGCCGGCTCGCCGCTCAGGTTACGCAGCAGCAGCTGCACCGCTTGCGCGGCCATGTCCGGGATCGGCTGTCTGATCGTTGTGAGCGCCGGCCACACCTGGCTCGCGAGCGGCGCATCGTCGAATCCGACGACGGAAAGGTCTTCCGGCACGCCAAGTCCCATGCTGTGAGCCACCGCCAGTACGCCGGCCGCCATCTCGTCGTTACTCGCGAAAATCGCGGTGGGCCGCTTCGTCGGCGCAACGTTGAGCAGCTTTCGTGCGCATTGCACACCCGAGGGTTGTGAATTGTAGCCTTGCACGACGAGTGTCTTGTCCAGGCGCAGCCCGCAGCGCCGCAGGCCGTCGAGATAGCCGCGATACCGGTCCATGACCGCCGCGTGATCCGGGTTGCCGATGATGAAACCGATGCGCTGATGCCCAAGCGTGGCGAGCTGCTCGGTCATGCTTGCGCAGCTCTCGCGATCGTTGGTGCAGACGCTGCGGTACGTATCGGTATGTTTACCGGGCGCGATGCGCACGAACGGAATGTTCTGGCCCTCGAGAACCGAAGTCACGGCGCTCAAGTCCGATAGCGGCGGAGTCAGTATCACGCCGTCGGCGCGCGACTGGCGCGCATTTCGGGTCACATCCTCGGCGAGCGTCGCGGCGTTGTAGTCGCACGGCTGCATTACAACTTGATACTTGGCCGCGCGGCACGCTTCAATCACACCGGCCAGTACGCTGGTCGCGTAGTACCCGCACGACACGTCATACAGCAATCCGAGCAGGTACGAGCGATTGCCTCCGAGCCCGCGTGCGGAAGGGTTCGGGTGATAGTCGAGCTTCTCGATGGCCCGCAGCACCCGCTCGCGGATCTGCGGCTTGACGGTCTTTACGCTGTTGATCACGCGCGAGACGGTTTTTATCGAGACGCCGGCCTGCTCTGCGACATCGATGATCGTTGCGTTCGCCATGGGTGCTATGACGATGGCGCGTCGCAGTGCCGAATGCAATAGCTTAGACCGTATCCGTAGGGGAACAGGGACGAGTCCTTGCGGTCGTGGCGATCCAAGGGGGTTTGCCTGGCGTCCCGCGGCCACGCGTACGACAGCTTTCCCGTAAAGTCGACGTTCACTTGTCCATCGCTTTTGCGGAACAGGACATCGGCAATGCCGCCGCCTTCGCTGCCCGGCAGCCACGCGACCACAAAAGCAGTGGACGCGTTCAGCTCCGGAGTGATCCACGTGGGGCGGCCTGTCAGAAAGACCGCTACGACGGGAATGCCGCTCTGTCTCAAGCGCAGAAGCAGTGCCAGATCAGGATCCGGTGCGGCCGCGTCAGCTGGGCGGGACACGGCTTGCGCAGGCACGCGCGTGCGGGGCTCGGCCCCTGCCCCGAAGATGCTGACCTCAGGCGCAGGCCTAAGAATGTCGATTCCATTCCCGGGGCGGGCCCCGCTGTGATAGTCGAGTGACCGGAGGTCGCCGTGCCACTCGGCATACGGATTCTCGCCGAACACGACAATGGCCACGTCGGGCGGCGACCGATAGCTGCCATCAGCGCTCAGAACCGCCGTGCCTCCGACGGCCGCCACGGTCGCCCGGATCCCTTCGAAAATCGACGTGGCGCCGGGAAAGTCCGCATTCGAATTGCCCGTGCCTTGCCATGTCAGTGTCCAGCCGCCCGACTGCTTCCCGACGTCGTCGGCGCCGTCTCCGGCGACCAGCACGTTCATGTCTCGGCGCAACGGCAGGAGCCCGCCCTCATTCTTGAGCAGCACGAGAGACTTTCGTACGGCCTCGCGCGCGACCGCCCGATGCTCCGCAGCACCGACCAGCGCACTTTGATTGGCCAGCGGGCGCGATGAGGGACGGCCTTTCTCGAACAGCCCTGCACGCAGCTTTACTCGAAGAATTCGCGTGACGGCATCATCGATGCGTGTTTCCGGGATATCTCCGGCACGGACTTGTGCGGCGGTGTTCTGGATGAACGCCCGCCATTGCTCAGGCACCATGAAAAGATCAATGCCGGCGTTGACGGCCTGCGCACACTTGTCTTTCGAGCAACTCTGGACCTCGTCGATCCCGTCCCAGTCGCTGACGACAAGGCCATCGAAGCCCATGCTCGCCTTGAGAACATCCGTCAACAGATGATGCTGGCCGTGCATTTTGATGCCTTGCCAGCTGTTGTAGGACGCCATCACGGTCTGGACACCGGACTGGATCGCCGCGATATACCCCTGGGCGTGAATGTCCAGCAACTGCTGCTCGGATGCACGATTGTCGCCCCGATCAACTCCGCTGTCCGTCCCGCCATCGCCGATGAAGTGCTTTGCAGTGGCCACGATATGCCTTGCGTCGAGAAAGGAAGGGGCGCCTGCAGTGCCCTGCAAGCCGCGGATCATGCGTCCTGCGTAGGCGCGGACGAGCTGCGGATCTTGAGAGTAACCCTCGTAGCTGCGTCCCCAGCGATCATCACGAACAACTGCGACTGTCGGAGCGAACGTCCAGTCGATTCCCGTCGCGGCGACCTCACTCGCCGTCACCTCACCGATGCGCTCGATGAGATCCGGGTCATGTGCGGCTCCGAGGCCGATATTGTGAGGAAAAAGCGTAGCTCCGAACACGTTGTTGTGGCCGTGAACCGCATCAGTGCCCCAAATGACCGGGACCGCCGGTGCGCCCCCAGAGGTGTCCACAGAGGCGTCATAGAAGCGATCAGCCAGCGCTACCCAGTCCGAGACGCCGGCGTGTTTGTTATTTCCCGGAAAGGCACCGCCGCCATTCAGAATGGCTCCCAGCCGATAGACTCTCACGTCTTCTGGCGTGACGTAGCGAATGTCTGCCTGCACCATCTGTGCGACCTTCTGCTCGAGCGTGAGCCGGCGCAGAAGGTCGGAGATCCGGGCCTCGATCCGCGGATCTCGCGGCACCGCACTTGTTACCGAAGGCCAAACAATGGACTGTGATGCCAACGGCCGATTTGAAACCGCGGGGCGGGTTCCGCAATACGCGGCGACCACACCGCCGCAGATCGTGATTAGAACAGCAACCAGGCAGCGGCTCGTGGCTGACCGCATGGGGTGGCTCATCTTCGACAGTTACCTCTAGACAGTCACCGCGGGCAGTCGCGTCGGGCGGTGCAGCCGCAAGCGCCTGGCCGCGGTACACAGGAACGGTGCATGCGCTAGAAACTGACCTGCATGCGCACTCCGTAGGTTCGGGGCGGGTTGAAAATGAACTCCTGGGTGCTCGTGTCAATGGTCGCCTGCGTCGCGTGGGCCTCGTTCGTGAGATTGTTGACGAAGCCTTCGATGCGCACGTTGCTCTTTTCGTGTGTGTAGCCGATGCCGAAATCCAAGTGCGTGTAGGCGTCAACCTGGTCGTACAGCCTCAGCATGTCGGGTCCATATGCAGTGGCCACGCCCCGCGCATCCACCGCGGTGACGGTCTTCGCACCGTCGCGACCCGGTCCCGCATTGAAGGCGGTGAGGAATTGGCGGCTCTTGTAGGTAGCTGAGATCACCCAATCCGCCATTCCGCCGCGTACCGGGATGGCCTGGTTCAGACGCAGGTTGAGCGTCACGGGCGGCGAGCGCGGCAACTCGTTGCCACCCAGATCCACCTGGGGAGACCCGCCGGCCGGGCTGCCACGGCGTCCGTCCGTGACCACCGACCCGTTCTTGTATTGGGTGTCCTGATAGAGCAGGGTCCCGGCCACGGCGAATCCATGTCCTAGGTTGTAGGCGCTGTCGAGCTGCAAACCCACGTTTCTCGACTTGCCGATATTTTGGTTCAAGGTGACTTTGGGGCACGGCAAGTTGGGGTTATTAGCCAGGCAGAGGGCCTGGCCCGCGGTATCCCCGGAGAGGAACGGCAACCCGATGATCGCACTGAACACTTGGTCCGTGTACTTCACATAGTAGACAGATCCGTTGAGCACCAGCGCCCTGCCGCCCACCCGCAACACGTTCTTGCTGCCGACCTCGACCATCGTGCTCTTTTCGGGTCCGACCGGCGGCGTGACCAGGTGGGTGCCGGGATGCGCCGGATCGACGTCCACGGTGTCGTTGAAGCTCGGTGCCTTGTTGCCCGTGGCGATGAGCCCATAGAGCATGTTGTTGTCCGTGAGCTCGAAGGAGGTCCGCAGCCGCCAATCCACGAACTTGTCGGAGTTGGCGCCCGTCTGTACGGTTGCTCCCCCGAATCCCAGTTTGAGACCGGGATAGTTGGCGCAGGTGCCGCCGAACGCGCTCGCCTGCACGCAGCCGCCGGACAGAAAGGTGTTCAACGTATCGTTGATGCCGTAAGAGGCAACGCCCGCCCTGAAAAGGGCGACGACATCCGCCAGCTGATTCGGAATCCCATCGCCGTCAGGATCCGGGTTTCTCAGGGTTCGCGCGAGGCCGCTCATGGAGAAGCCGGGCGTGCCGGTACGGATTACGACATTATTCGTGTCAAATCCGGCGATGAAGTTGAAGCCCTGCCGGTCCTTGCTCTCGTCCGACCTGCGTGCGCCGGCGGTGACCTTCCAGCGCTGCGTCACGGCGAAAGTCAGGTCCCCGTATACCGACTTCGACTCGCCGTTCACGTTGCCTTGATTGAACTCGAGGTACGGCAGAGTGTTGTAGTCGAGCGGGATGCCCAGGAACACGTCCTGATGTTCTTTGAAGTAGTACAGGCCGGCAGCCCAGGTCACGCGCTCCGCGCTGTCGGGAGAGGTGAAGCGCAACTCGTGAGTATGCATCTTCGAAGTCGTGTCCCAGATCAAGGCGCTGTAGTTGCCGTAGTACCGCTCCGCCAGATACGTCGGAGCCAAGGGATCCCCGGGGCTGACGATGCCGCCACGCTGCACCGTGATGGCATCCTCGCCGGCGAATTGGTAATCCCGTCCGCCTGTCGGGTGATCCGAAGTGTAGTGCAGAGACCGGTAGGCGCCGATGTACTGCACGTTCAGAAAATCCGTGCGCCAGGTGGTATTCAGCGACAGGCCCCAGTGACGCGTGTCCTGCACCGGGCTGAAGGCCACCGATCTGACTTGCCGCGGGTCGCTGACCCCATTGAAGTTGATGCCCGCCATCGCGGCCTGCAAAAAATCGACGCCGCGGGAACCGGTGCCCTGCGAGCGCAGATAGTCCCCCGTCAGCAGCGCCGACAGCTGGTCCGAAGGCTGCAGCAAAAAGTGCATGCGGCCGCCCACATCGTCCTGGGATTCCCAG
>VBNY01000097.1:2940-8578 GCA_005877705.1 Gammaproteobacteria bacterium | reverse complement strand
GCGGGGCGCAGGGCGCGCCGTTCATTCCAACGTTACGCTCGTACCCACGTCCTCGCCCCGCACGATGCGCGTCAGATCCCCGGAATTGTTGAGATTGAAGACCCGCAAAGGCAAGTGGTTGTCGCGGCACATGACGATGGCGGTAGCATCCATCACGTTGAGCTTGTCCGACAGCACCTTGTCGAAGGTCAGGCGCGAGTAGCGCGTGGCGCTCGGATTGCGCAGCGGATCGTCCGAGTACACGCCGTTGACCTTGGTGGCCTTCAGCAGTATGTCGGCACTGATCTCGATGGCCCGCAGCGCCGCGGCGGTGTCGGTCGTGAAGAACGGATTGCCGGTGCCGGCGGCGAAGATGACGCGCAGACCTCGTTGATGCGGATCGCGGACATGACGCGCGCGTACATCCCGAGGCTCTCGAGCGCGTCCTGCATCGCGAGCGAGTTCATCACCGTGGCGAGCATCCCCATGTGGTCGGCCGCCACGCGATCCATCCCGGCGCGCGCCAGTCCCGCCCCGCGGAAGATGTTGCCGCCGCCGATGACGGCGGCGACCTGCACGCCCATCTGGATGATCTCCTGCAGCTCACCGGCGATCCGCTTGAGCACGGCGGGGTCGATGCCGTAGTCGCCGTTGCCCAGCAGTGCCTCGCCCGAGAGCTTCACCAGGATTCTCGAATAGCGCGCGCTGGCGGTCTCGTTCATCGGCTGCTCCTCGTGTGATCTCGCTGGTGGTTTGCGGGCTGCTTAAAAAAACCCCGCGCGCGGCGGGGTTTTCTCTTGCAGCTTGGCACCCGTCAGTGCTTGACCGCCGGACCCGCGCCCTTGACCTGCGCCATGACCTCCGCGACGAAATCGTCCTGCCTCTTCTCGATGCCGGCCCCGACTTCGAAGCGCTCGAACGCGACGACCTGCGCCTGCGCTCCTTTCAGCAGCTTTTCGATCGTGACGTCCGGATCCTTCACGAACGGCTGGCCCGTGAGCGTGATCTCACCGAGCGACTTGCGCAACCGTCCCTCGACCATCTTGGCGACGATCTCCGGCGGCTTGCCCTCGCCCTGCGCCTGCTCCGTGAGGATCTCGCGCTCCTTGGCCACGACGTCGGCCGGCACCTGAGCGGGTGTCAGGTACTTCGGGTTGCTCGCGGCCACGTGCATGGCCAGGTCGTGCGCGAGCTGCGCTGCGCCACCCTTCACGGCCACCAGCGCACCGATGCGCGTGCCGTGCACGTAGGCGCCCAGATGATCCGGTGAGGTGACTACGACGAAGCGCCGGACGGTGATGTTCTCGCCGATCTTCGCCACCAGGCTGCGGCGGCGCTCCTCGATGCTCTCGCCGGCGCCTTGGCCGTCCGGCACCTTCATCGCGAGCAGCGCCTGCAGAGCGGCCGGCCGGCTGGCCAGCGCGCGGGCGGCCACTGCGCGCGCAAACGCGCGGAAATCCTGTTCGCGCGCAACAAAGTCGGTCTCGCAGTTGATCTCCACCATGGCGGCCGTGCGCGCATCGGCGGACTTCTCGATAACGACCACGCCCTCGGCGGCCACGCGCGCGGCCTTCTTGTCTGCCTTGGCAAGCCCCTGCTTGCGCATGAGCTCGGCGGCGGCGTCGAGGTCGCCCTTGGTTTCAACGAGTGCCTTCTTGCACTCCATCATGCCGGCGCCGGTGCGCTCGCGAAGCTGCTTGACCGCCTCTGCCGTGATGTTCATTGCGAAAAATTCCTTGTGTCTCATTCGGCGGTGTCGGTGGTCGCACCACCGCGGCCCTTGCGGCGGCCGCCGGCGGCGGGACGCCGAGCCGGGGCTGCCGGCGCAGGCGCCACCGGCACCGCGCCGCTGACGGTCACCACGTCCGCGACATCCTCGACATCCAGATCCTCCTCCTCCACGGCGAGTTCCTCGACCACCGTGCCAACCGGTGCCTTGATGGGCGGCAGCCGGCGGCGCGCCGGCGCCTTCTTGCGCACGGAGGGCTGCGGCCGCTGACGGCCTCGTGCGGCCTTCTTGCGGGGGGAGCCGGCCTCATCCAGCTCGACGAACTCGTCCTCACCGACGGCCACCGTCGGTACCGACTCCTTGCCCTCGAGCACCGCATCGGCAATACCCGCCGCGTACAGCTGGATCGCCCGCATCGCGTCGTCGTTGCCGGGGATGACATAATCGATGCCATCGGGCGAGCAGTTGGTATCGACGATGGCGACCACCGGAATGCCCAGCTTCTTCGCCTCGTGGATCGCGATCTTCTCGTGGCCGACGTCGACCACGAACAGGGCATCCGGCAGCGACTCCATGCCCTTGATGCCGCCCAGGCTCCTTTCCAGCTTGTCCATCTCCCGGCGCAACTGGGTCGCCTCCTTCTTGCCGCGCTTTTCGAGGGCGCCGGAGGCGGCGAGCTCGGTGATCTCCGCCAGGCGCTTGATCGACTGACGGATCGTCTTGAAGTTCGTGAGCATGCCGCCCAGCCAGCGTTGGTTCACGAACGGCTGGCCGCAGCGCTCGGCTTCCTTCTGGATGGCCTCGCGGGCCGAGCGCTTGGTGCCGACGAACAGCACCTTGCCGCCGTCGGCAATGACGCCCTTGATGAAGTTCGCAGCCTCCGCATAGAGGGGCTGGGTCCTCTCGAGATTGATGATGTGGATCCTGTTGCGCTCGCCGAAGATGAAGGGGGCCATCTTCGGGTTCCAGAAGCGGGTCTGATGTCCGAAATGGACTCCCGCCTCCAGCATCTGTCGCATGGACACGCCGGGCATGAAAAGCTCCTGTTTGGGTTGGGCCTCCGCGCATCCCTCGCGGCCATCCTCGAGGCCCATGGGGCGGACTCGAGGACACCCAGCCGCGGAGGTGTCGATGCGCGTGTGGAGTTGCGTTGCCAAAAAAGGCCGCGCTTTATACCATGAAGACCTCGTCGGAACAATGTCTTACGCACTCGCGACCGCAGCCGTTTGCTAGCGCGGCGCGCAACTGATTCAAGCCGGATATGCACGTCACCATCAAGACCCCCGAGGAACAGGAAAAGATGCGCACCGCGGGCCGCCTGGCCGCCGAGGTGCTCGACATGATCGGCGAGCACGTCGTCCCCGGTGTGACCACCGAGGAGCTCGATCGAATCTGCCACGACTACATCGTGAACGTGCAGCAGTCCGTGCCCGCGAACTTGAATTATCGCGGCTTCCCGAAAACCATCTGCACGTCCGTAAACCATGTCGTGTGCCACGGCATTCCCAATGACAAGCGCCTGAAGGCCGGAGACATCGTCAACATCGACGTCACCGTGATCAGAGAGGGCTTTCACGGGGACACGAGCCGCATGTACTTCGTGGGCAAGCCGCCCGCGCACGCCCAGCGACTCACGGAGACCTGCTTCGAAGCCATGTGGCGCGGGATCCAGACCGTACGCCCGGGCGCCCGCCTGGGCGACATCGGCCACGCCATTCAGGCCTTCGTCGAGGAGCGCAACTACTCCGTGGTGCGCGAGTACTGCGGCCACGGCATCGGGCGCGTGTACCACGAGGACCCTCAGGTCCTGCACTACGGCGAGCCCGGCACGGGGCTCGAGCTGAAGCCGGGGATGACGTTCACGGTCGAGCCGATGGTGAACGCCGGCAAGCGCCACGTGCGCCTGCTGCCCGACGGCTGGACCGTCATCACCAAGGACCATTCCCTCTCCGCCCAGTGGGAGCACACCGTGCTCGTCACCGACTCAGGTTACGAGGTGCTGACACTCGGCGCGAATGGCCAGAAGCAGGATTAGGAGACTGTCAAACTTGATGCCTACTGCGCAGGCCGCAAAAGTCGCGCCTTATGGGCACCCCAGGAAATCGCAGACGATTTCCTGGGACCCCGCCCCGAGCGGGCTTGGCACGCGGGCGAAAACCACGCTTTTCGCCCGCCGCCAAAACTGTGCGACGACGTCGGTTCCGCTGAAACGGCCACAGGCCAGTTTCAGCCCATACAGAATTGCCGCAGGCCACTTTTTCCAATAGATCATGGCTGCCAGCGACACGGACCTGCTTGACGAAACGCTCCCGGAGACGGCGCGCAGCGCGCCCTGGCCGCTGCTCAATCGTCTGCCGGCGCTGCTCGCTGACGCTCGAGGCTCACCGGGCGCGCACCGCGAGCTACTGCGTCAGGCGCATGAGGAGCTGAAAGTCCGCTTCCTCGCCGAGGAGCCCGTCGAGAGTCTCGTGCAGGCGCGCGCGTTGCTGGTCGATACCGTGCTGCGCGCAGTGTGGAGCGCCCAATCCGTTGCCGACACCGGCTCGTGGGCGTTGGTGGCTGTTGGCGGCTACGGGCGCGGTGAGCTGCACCCGTGCTCCGACATCGACATTCTGCTGTTGGTGCCGCAGCCGCCGGATGCGCAGGGGCGTGGCATCGTCGAGCGGCTGGTCACGTTCCTGTGGGATATCGGGCTCGAGGTCGGCCACAGTGTGCGCACGGTTGAGGAATGCGCGCAGGAAAGCGCCGCCGACGTCAGCGTGATGACCACGCTGCTCGAGGCGCGGCTGCTCGCCGGCAACGCGGCGCTGCTCGCCGAGATGCGCCTCGCTCTCGGGCCGGATCGAGTCTGGCCGGTGAAGGAATTCTTCGAAGCCAAGCTGCGCGAGCAATCCGCGCGGCACCTGAAGGCGCACGATACCGCGTACAACCTCGAGCCGAACGTCAAGACCGGCCCGGGGGGCCTGCGCGACATCCACACCATCGCCTGGGTCGCCAAGCGCCATTTCGGCTCCGACACGCTCGACGGGCTTGCGACGCACGGTTTTCTCAGCGCCGCGGAGCTGCGCCGCCTGAAGCAGGCGCAGGCCTTCCTGTGGAAGGTGCGATTCGGACTGCACGTGCTCACCGGCCGGCGTGAGGACCGTCTGCTGTTCGATCATCAGATCAGGCTGGCGCAGACGTTCGGCTACGAGGATGCCTCCTACACGCTCGCGGTCGAGCAGTTCATGCAGCGCTACTACCGCACCGTCATGGACGTGAGCCTGCTGAATGAGCTGCTGCTGCAGCTGTTCCGCGAAGCGATCCTGAGCGAGAGCGAGCCGCCGCGGCCGCTCAATGCGCGCTTCCAGGTCCGCAACGGCTCGCTGGAGGCGGTGAGCGATGAGGTGTTTGCGCGCACCCCGTCGGCGCTGCTCGAGTTGTTCGTGTTGCTGCAACAGAATCCGGAGATCAAGGGCGTGCGCGCCTCGACGATGCGCGCGGTGGCGCGCAGCCTGTGGCTCATCGACGAGGAGTTCCGGCAGAAACCGCGTCACCACCGGCTGTTCCTCGAGATCCTGCGCTCGCCGGTGGGCGTGACCCACGAGCTGCGGCGCATGAATACCTACGGTGTGCTCGGGCGTTACATCCCGGCATTCGGGCGCATCGTCGGGCGCATGCAGTACGACCTGTTCCATGCCTACACCGTCGATGCGCATACGCTGTTCGTGGTGAGCAACCTGCGGCGGTTCGCGATCCCGCGCTACGATCACGAGCTGCCGGAAGCCTCGCGCACCATGCAGCAGCTGCCCAAGGCCGAGGTGGTGTACCTCGCCGCCCTGTTCCACGACATTGCCAAAGGGCGCGGCGGAGACCACTCCGAGCTCGGCAGCGTGGACGCCGAGGCGTTCTGTCTCGAGCAGGGCCTGTCCCCGTACGATGCGCGCCTGG
>VBNY01000097.1:0-2893 GCA_005877705.1 Gammaproteobacteria bacterium | reverse complement strand
GCAAAGTCGGCGATGAGACGCATCTCGACTATCTGTACGTGCTGACCTGCGCCGATGTGCGCGCGACGAACCCGAAACTGTGGAACTCCTGGAAGGCCTCGCTGTTTCATGATTTCTACCACCGCGTGAAGCGCGCTCTGCGCCGCGGGCTGCAGAGCCCCATCGACCAGGAGCACCTGGTGCGCGAGACGCAGGACGCCGCGCGCCGGCTGCTGGTTGAACGAGGCATTGCCGAGGCCGATGTTGAGCGCGCTTGGACCGGGTTCTCCGCGGCATACTTTCTGCAGCACTCGCCGGAGGAGGTCGCGTGGCACGCGCGGCTGCTCGCGGAACGCGATCCTGGCTCCGACGAGCCGCTAGTGGCACTCGAAGCACGCAGTCTGCGTGGCACGACGGCGGTCCTGATCTTCACACGCGCGCGCCGTAACGGTTTTGCACGCACCACGGCCGTGCTCGATCAGCTCGGCTTGAACATCGTCGATGCGCGCATCACGCCGACGGGGGATGGATTCAGCCTCGACCTTTACCACCTGCTGGAAGATGACGGCGCGCCGATCACCGACGACGATCGGAAGGTCGAGATCGAGCAGGCGATCTGGCTGTCGCTGCAGCGGCCGGAGGATACGGCGTTCGCGGTTTCCCGGCGCGCTCCACGCCAGGCGCGCATGTTCAACACGCCGACGCAGATCGCGCTCAGCGTCGATGAGCGCAACCGCCGCTCGGTGCTCGAGCTCACCGCGGGCGATCGACCCGGCCTGCTGTGCGACGTCGGCAAGGTGTTGATGGCGGAGCGCATCGAGCTGCACGCGGCCAAGATCATGACCGTCGGCGAGCGCGCCGAGGACGTGTTCTACGTGACTGACTTCGACAATCGGCCGCTGGATGCGCCCGCCGAGCAACGGCTCAAGGACCGGCTCATGCAGGCCCTGGACCGGCGCAGCCTGACCTCATGAACCCGCGCCTCGAGAGGCTGCACGCCTATCCATTCGAAAGACTCGCGCGACTGACAGCCGGCGTGACTGCCCCTGCCGGGCTCGCTCACATTGCCATGTCGATCGGCGAGCCGCAGCACACGCCGCCGGCATTCGTGCTCGAGACACTGCGCCGCCATGCCGATCGCCTCGGCAGCTACCCCGCCACCGCCGGTCTCCCTGAGCTGCGCGCCGCCTGCGCACGCTGGTTGGAGCGGCGTTATGCGCTGCCGCCGCAGAGCGTGGATTCAGCAACGATGGTGCTGCCGGTGAATGGCACGCGCGAGGCGCTGTTCGCGTTCGTGCAGGCGGCCGTCGATGACCGGCACGAGCCGCTGGTGGCGATGCCCAATCCCTTCTACCAGATCTACGAGGGGGCGGCGCTGCTCGCCGGTGCACGGCCGCAACTGCTCGATACGACCGCAGCCAGCGGCTACAGGCCGGACCTGGACTGCGTGGCCGAGTCGGTGTGGCGGCGCTGCCAGGTGTTGTTTCTCTGCAGCCCCGGTAATCCAACCGGCGCGGTGCTGTCGCAGGAGTTCCTGCAGCGCGCGCTGGCGCTCGCGGATCGACATGACTTCATTGTCGCGGCCGACGAGTGCTACACGGAGATCTATCTCGATGAGCGCTCGCCGCCGCCGGGCCTGTTGCAGGCCGGTCTCGCCTGCGGACACGATCGCTTCCAGCGCTGTATCGTGTTCCACAGTCTCTCGAAGCGCTCGAGCGTACCGGGCCTGAGGTCCGGCTTCGTGGCGGGCGACCCCGAGATCATTGCGCGGTTCCTGCGCTACCGCACCTACCACGGGAGCGCGATGCCCGTGACCACGCAGCTGGCCAGCATCGCGGCCTGGCAGGAGGACAGTCACGTCGCCGCGAATCGCCGCCTCTACCAGGAGAAATTTGCAGCCGTGCTACCGATCCTCTCGCCGGTCATGAGCCTCCAGAGACCCGCCGGCGCATTCTACCTGTGGCCGGATGTTGGCGGCGACGACGAGCGCTTCGCCCGCGACTTGTACGCCAACAAGAGTGTTACGGTATTGCCGGGGAGTTATCTCGCTCGCGCCACTGCCGCCGGCAACCCTGGAGTGGGCCGGGTGCGCATCTCGCTCGTGCCGGACGTCGCGCGCTGTGTGGAAGCCGCCGAGCGCATCAGGGACTTTGTGCGCGGACGCTGACAGCAAGCTTCCCATGAGTGACTTCCACGAGCTCAAGGCCACCATCGATTCCGCATTCGAGCGCCGCACGCAGCTCACCCCGAAGAACCTCGCCGGCGAGCTGGACGCGGCGATCAACGAATGCATCGAGCTGCTCGATTCCGGCCGCGCGCGCGTCGCCGAAGTCAAGGACGGGCGCTGGGTCGTCAACGAATGGCTGAAGAAGGCCGTGCTGCTGTACTTCCGCACCCACGACAACGCCGTCATCGATGCCGGCTTCACGCGCTTTTTCGACAAGGTGCCGTTGAAGTACGCCGGGGCCAGCGAAGCGGAGCTGCACGCGGGCGGCGCGCGCGTGGTACCTCACGCCATTGTGCGCAAGGGCGCCTACATCGCCCCGAACGTCGTGCTGATGCCGAGCTACGTCAATATCGGAGCCCATGTCGGCTCCGGCACGATGGTGGACACGTGGGCCACGGTCGGCTCCTGCGCACAGATCGGACGCAACGTGCATCTGTCCGGAGGTGTCGGTATCGGTGGCGTCCTCGAGCCGCTGCAGGCGAGCCCGACGATCATCGAGGATGACTGCTTCATCGGCGCCCGCTCGGAGATCGTCGAAGGCGTCATCGTCGAGGCCGGCTCTGTGATCTCGATGGGCGTCTTCATTGGCCAGAGCACGCGGATCTACGACCGCACGAGCGGCGCCATCCTGCAAGGCCGCGTGCCCGCAGGCTCTGTCGTGGTGTCGGGTTCGCTGCCCTCAGCGGA
>VBNY01000096.1 GCA_005877705.1 Gammaproteobacteria bacterium | reverse complement strand
CGGCTGCAACGAGGTCAGCCTGGCGCTCGCCCAGCGCATCCTGGCGAACCAGGACCTCATGGGATTGCAGGTGGAAGGCTTCTTTGACGACCGCAGCGCCGAGCGGCTGGGTGTTCGCGGGCGCGCGCGCCCGCTCGGCGCGCTGCCGGAGCTCGGCGCGTACGTGAAGCGGCGCCGCATCGATATCGTGTTCGTCGCCTTGCCGGTGCGCCATATCAGCCGGGTCATGCAGTTGCTCGATGAGCTGCGGGACACGACCGCCTCGGTGTATTACGTGCCGGACATCTTTGCGATCGACCTCATCCAGGCGCGCAGCGGCGACCTGTTTGGAATCCCGGTCGTCGCGCTGTGCGAGTCGCCGTTCTACGGCTACCGCGGCGTGGTCAAACGCATTACCGACATCGCGCTCGGCGCCGCGATGCTGCTCGTCGCGGCGCCGCTGATGCTGGTGCTCGCCGCGCTCGTGCGCATGTCTTCGCCGGGCCCGGTCATTTTCAAGCAGCGCCGCCACGGCCTCGATGGCCACGAGATCACCGTCTACAAATTCCGCACCATGACGGTGCTCGAGGACGGACCGAACCTCGAGCAGGCAAAGAGGGAGGATGGACGCATCACTCCGATCGGCCGCCTCCTGCGCCGCTACTCCCTCGATGAGCTGCCGCAGCTCGTCAACGTGCTGCAGGGGCGCATGAGCCTGGTGGGCCCGCGCCCGCACGCCCTCGCCCACAACGAGGAATATCGCAAGCTCATCAAGGGCTACATGATCCGGCACAAGGTGCCGCCCGGCATCACGGGGCTCGCGCAGATCAACGGCTGCCGCGGGGAGACGGCGCGCGTGGAGGACATGCAGGCTCGCGTCAACTATGACCTCGAGTACTTGCGACGCTGGTCGCCGCTGCTTGACCTGAAGATCCTGCTGCTGACCGCGACGCGGCTGCTGCGCGACGAAAAGGCTTATTAAGACCACCCATGAAATCGAGCTCTGCGCAGTCATCGACTACGGGCCTATCACCAAGAGGCTCGATTTCATGGGGCCCGGTCGTGCTTGACGAGTTTGCCTCGCTGTTCCAGACCCGCTACCCGCAGAGCGGCGCCGACCGTCGCACTGTGGTGCTGCTCGCACTTGTCGTGGCCGCGGGTGCCGCCGTGCGCTTCTGGGGGCTCGGTGCAGTGGGCCTGCACGGGGATGAGAAAACCATGGGTCTGCCGGCGATGCACCTCGTCGAGCATGGCAGCCCGCTGCTGCCGAGCGGCATGCTCTATCCCCGCGTGCTCACCTGGACCTCGGGCCGGCGCTTTCTGACACCGCTGTGGAATCTGGCACTCACGGCGGCCGTGGCCTTGCTGCCCGACTTCATCGAGGACGCGCAGACCGCGCGCATGTACGTGTTTCTCACGACCAGCGTGGCGGGGTTCACGACTCTCATCTTCGCGTGGGAGCGCACCGGCCGCGTGGGGTGTCTGGTCGCGGCCGTGGCCGTCATGCTCGTCGGCCTGCAGTTTCACACCCTGGCGATATTCGCGGCTCCCCTGGTGTTCATGCCGTCGTTACTGGCACCACCCACGAAATCGAGCTCTGCGAGGTCATCGAGTACGGACGGATCAGCAAGAGGCTCGATTTCGTGGGGCCCGCTAACCGGGTGTCGTCGCAGGCTCGTGGCGGGTGCGCTGGCGTTCGCGCTCATCGTGGCCGGGTTCGTGGCCATCGACGCCTGGATCACGAGTCAGTATCCGCAGGCCGTCGCAGCGGAGGCCGGCGCGGTGCGCAACGGACCGCATGCAGCTCTGATCCCACACCTCTCTTGGTTGTGGTACGCCGTGGCCGCGTTGCCTGCTCTGGCCTTCGCGATGTTGATCCTGCGAGGGCGCGCTGCTGCTGCGCCGAGAACGGCCGCGACAGTCAAGTGGACGGAGGCGTGTGCGACAGCGCTGCTGGCGTCCGCCATCGTCGCGGAGCTCGCGCTGTCGTTCCACCTCGCCGCGCTGCTCGCCATCGCCGCTCTCGTCGTCGCCCGGCGTGAGCGACAGTTGCCCGTGGCGCGGATCGCGTTGTTTGTGGCTGCGAGTCTGGCGGTGGCGGCGCTCGAGGCGGCATATTTGTACAGCCACTCGGCCGGGTCTCTGCGCCAGATCGGCGGCGCGCTGCTTGGATGGCCGAGCGTGTGGCCGTTGGTATCGATCGCGCAGTACTCGGTGATTGCGGCGCTGCTGGTCGCAGGGGCGGGAATCCACGGGTTGTGGCGCGTTGCACATCGCAAGCCGCTGCCGGATCATCTGCTGCTGATCGTGCTCGGCGTATGGATTCCGTTGCTCATGATCGGGCTCATGAGGTGGGACATTCCGCCGCGCTACGCGCAAGCGCAGCTCATGCCGATGCTGATCGGGGCATTCGCGGCGGCGCAAGCGGCGGCGCAGTGGTTGTCGGGTCGCCTTGCTGCAGGGGCGGCGGACCAGGGCAGCGCAACGCCTCGCGCGTCGCGGTGGGCAACCGCAGCCGCCGCCGTCACCTGTGTGCTCGTGGTCAATCCGTCGCGGGCTGCGCGCGCCGTGAATTCAGGCTATGCGCGTCATCCCGACCACAAAGGGGCCGCCGAGTTCATCGCCGCGCTCCAGCGCGGACCACACGACATCATCGTGGCGGAAGACGTGCTCGAACAGACATACTATCTCGGCCACGTGGACTACTGGCTGGTCAACAGCCAGGTCGCGGCGCCTTTCATGCATCGCGTGCGCGGCGAGTGGCGCGACTTCTACACCGACACGCCGCTGCTGGGCAGCGGGCAGGAGCTCGAGCAGCTGCTCGAGAAGCCCGATCGAGGCGCGCTCTACATCATCGGCAGCGGCGAGAACCAGGAGGACGGGCGCGGCCTGATCGCCTGCACGTCGTCTATCGCGGGCGCGACGGGGTGACCCGGGTCTGGAAGGCTGACGCCCTGCAACAGGCGGTGGCCGCCGCCGAGCGGCGCTGACGCGATGTCCGGCCTCGCCACCCGTGCCGCGCTGCTGACCCTGTCGCGTCTGGCGAACTACGGGCTCATGCTGATCAGCCCGATCATTCTCGTGCGGCTGCTGACGGTGGCGGACTTCGGGCGCTATCGGGAGTTTCTCCTGTATGCAACGCTGCTGCAGTCCTTTGCGGTGTTCTCCATCAACGACAGCCTGTTGTACTGCATTCCCGCGCAACCGCACAGTCCCTGGCGAACCGTGCGGCAGACCGCCGTTCTCATCGCCTGCGCCAGCCTGTGCGTGGTGATCGCGCTCGCCGCGGCGGACGGCGCGATGAGCGGCCGCCTCGTGGGCCGCTATCTGACTCCGCTCGTGGCCTACACGCTGCTGTCGGTCAATCTGGACTTCTGGGAATACCTGTGGCTGGCGCAGGGCCGACCCGGGCCGGTGTTCGCTTATACCGCCGGCAGACTCACGGCACGCATCCTCGCGGCGCTGGTCACGGCGGCGTTGACCCATGACGTCGGCAAGATCATCTGGGCGTTGGTTGCGCTCGAGGGTGTGCGGCTCGCGGGCGCGGCCGTCGCGCTTGCGATTCTCGACAGGAGTCGCTGCGAGCCGCAGCTCGCGGAGCCTTGGCGCGAGCAGCTGCGATTCTGCCTCCCTTCGGGTCTGGCCTCGCTGCTTGCGATGCTCAACAGGAACCTCAGCAACGTCGTGGTCGCGCGGGTGCTCGGCGCGGTGCCGCTCGCCCAGTACACGATCGGACGGTTCGGTGAGCCGCTCGTCGTGGCGGTGCGCAACTCGCTGTCGGCCGTGGTGCTGCCCGAGATGGTGCGCAGGGACCGCCAGCCGCGCGACAACCCGATGGCGCTCTGGCGGCGCGCGACGGTCATCAACACGATCGTGCTGTTTCCCGTCGTCGTGCTGGTCGCGCGCTACGCTCGGCCACTGACCGTGGCCGTGTTCGGTCCCGCCTACTTCCAGGCGGCGCTCATGATGCAGATCTACATGCTGGTCGTTGTGCGCGAATGCTTCGACTTCGCGCCGGCGCTGCGGGCGCTCAACCGCACGCGGCCGCTGGTCGAAAGCAACATCGCGGCGCTGGCGACCTGCGGCGTGGCGCTGCTGGCGCTGGTTCCCCCGGCCGGCGTTGCGGGCGCGATGCTGGCGCTCGTGCTCGCGAGCCTGGTCGATGCCGGCTGGCTCGCGCGCCGCACCATGACGCTGTACGGGATAGGGTTGCGCGAGATTCTGCCCTGGACGAGCATCGGCAAGACGGCGCTCGCGGCGGTCGCGGCGTGCGCGCTGATCGTGAGCCCGGCGTGGACGGACACCTTCGGGGTCGCCGGAATCCTGCTCGCCGCGGCGGGCTACCTGGCCGCGTTTGCCTCGTCACTGCTGATCCTGCGCGTACCGGAGGCGCTGGTGCTGCTCGAGTGGGTGAAGCGGCTGCTGCCCGCCCCACCGACCACCTCGCGCAAGGTCTGAGCATGCGCTGGCTGCTCATTCTGCTGATCTCGCTGCTCGCCGGCAGCGACCTGCTGGGCAAGGACCTGAGTCTGGGTCCGGGCCTGAGCGCCAAGAACGCCGTGCTGTACCTGACCGCGCTCGGGCTGTTTTTCAGGGCGGCGTTGTCCGGCGAGTTCAGGCTGCGCCTGCCCGGCATGTACGCCTGCTTCGCCGTGTGGATCGGCTATGCGCTGCTCACCTGGATCGCCTGCAGCCTGGTCCTTCACTACACCGGCTACGACGCGCTGCGCTCGGGCATCGCTCTGAAGTCGGAGCTGATCGATCCGGCGCTGTTCTTTTTCACCGTCTTTTACGGCGCCCAGAGGCAGACGGACGTCACCACGTTGTGGAAGACGCTGGCGCTAGCTGTCAGTGTTGCCAACGTGCTCACGCTGACGGATGTTGCCGGGCTGACCGACTTCGGCGTGCGGGTGGGCTCTTCCGGCGCGGAGGCCGATCGTGTATTCGGCGTCTTCGGGCACGCGAACGACACGGGCGCCTTGATCGTGTGCCTGCTGCCGCTGCTCGTGGCGCTGGCGATTTCGAATCGCGGGCTGGCGCGCCTGCTGTGGTATTTGGCGGCGGCTGTCAGTCTCGCCGTGCTCATTCTCACCGTGTCGCGCGGCGCGTTCGTCGCGCTTATCGTGGGCTACGGATGGGCGGTCTGGCTGTGCCGCCGATTCCTGCCTCTGCCTCGCGTCGCGGCCTGGCTGTTGATAGGTGCCACCGCTGCCGTGCTCGTGGCGGGGGTCGTCAGTCTCGCGGTTCCCCACGTGGCGGGGGTCGTGGCGGAGCGGCTGCTGGGTCAATCCTCGGCATTCGACATGTCCGAGGTGTCATCCGGGCGCACGAATATCTGGCGGAACACCGTTGCACACATGATGGCCGAACCGATCACGCTGCTGACGGGCTTCGGCTGGAATGTCTACGACACGCGATTCGTCTATGTGACTCACAACTTCTACCTCGACCAGTGGTTCAACCTGGGCCTGGTGGGCGTGGTGGCGTTCCTGGGTCTGCTGTATCAGGCAGTGACCACGGCGCGCGCCGCGGCAGACGTCGCGAGTCCGCAGCTGCGCCGCTATCTGATCGGGTTCGTCTTCGGAATGCTGGCGCTCGCGGTGGCGCTGTTCTTTGCGAACCTCACGAAACCCTGGGCGTACATCTGGATGTACGTCGGAATGACCTCGCGGGCGGCCGTGGACGCGCTCGGCGATGTGCTCTCACACGCGCGCTCGGCCGCGCGCCTGGGCGGAGGCCCGACTGCAGTCAGAGACGCCCGGTGAGCAGCATGGCGAGAAATTCCAGGCGCTTGCTTTCGCGGCGGGCGCGCGCCGGCTCGCGCAGCAAGCGGTATAGCCATTCGAGCCCGCAGCGCTGCATCCACCGGGGTGCGCGCTTCTTGATGCCCGCGTAGACGTCGAACGCTCCACCCAGTCCGAGGTAGAAGCCCGCGGCATATGCGCGCCGCAGCTCCTCGATGAGCAGTTCCTGGCGCGGCGAGCCGAGAGCCGCGAAGATCAGGTGCGGGCGGGCGTCGGCGAGCGCCCGACCGAGGGCGGCCACGTCGCGCACGCCCTCGTAGCCGTCGCGCGCCAGCAGCACGCGCACGTCGGGGAACTCCGCCTGCAATTGTTGTCTCGTCCTGAGCAGCACCTGCGGTGCGGCGCCGATCAGCGCCACTCCTATGCGCCGCCCGCGCGACTGGCGCAGTATTTCGAGCCACAGGTCGGCGCCGGCAACCCGGGTGGAGCGCGCGCCTTTGAGCCGCATGGCGACCACCACGCCGGCGCCGTCCGGGTAGCGCAGCGTCGCGCGCTTGACGACGGCCTGCAACGCCTGGTCGCGCTGGCACGTGACCACCTTCTCCGCATTGATGGCGATGCCAAAGCCTCCGAGTCCGCTGCAGGCATCGGCGAGCACGCGCCGCGCGCACTGCGCGAGAGAAGGGAAGCCGCCGACGGCCAAGCCGCCGACGCTCGGATTGTTGCCCGTGTTTGAGTCCATGGCTGCAGCGAAAAACGTGCAGCAATCGCTCACGGTTCCTTACGCCGCGGCCGAGTTGGAACGCGGCCGGTGTCGGCGTTCCGAGACGTGTGCGTGTCTGTAAATTGAGACATGGCCAGCCACGCGCTGGCGCTGGCAAATCAGCCTGCAGCTATTGACCTTGCCGCACAAGTGGCAACAATAGCGGCAGGTCGCTCCTGCGACTCTCCGTTGCGGACGTGAATGCGGTCTTCGAACCGCCCGTGATGATCCGGACTAACGCACTCCGGGCATCGCCACGAGAACAGTTACGGCCTGAAAGCCTGTGCGCGCCGTCTGTCCGCCGCCAACGGACCGCACCTCGACACTGTCGTCGAGCTGTCACTTGACCGGGGGAGTCAATGCTGCACCATCAGCTTCGAAACCTGTCTTTAGCCGTGACCGCCGCGGCTGCGCTCGCCGGCGGCGCCAGCGCGTTCGCCTTCACCAAGCCGGCCTTCCCACGCATCGGAGGAGTCAACATCGGCAGCCCGTTCAACTACAACGACCCGACTTACCAGGCGAATCTCGCCAGGCAGCAGCTCGTGATTCTGAACTACTACCCGGGCTTCGCCCCGGGAGGGGTCGCCATGAACACGGCCGTGCAGGCCATCAAGGCGCACAACCCGAAAGCGCTGATCTTCCTGTACGTCAACTCCAACGAGCTGCAGTACCGGTCCGCGCCCGGGGCCTTCAGCGCCTATCAGAACAAGCTGGACGCGATGCAGTGGTGGCTGTACGCCGATGCCGGCAAGACCCAGAAGGTCGGCTCGACGTTCGGCAACGGCTACTACATCATCAACAACACACTGTTCACGCCCAAGGACTCCAGCGGCGACGACGCGATCGACTGGATCACGAAGTTCTACTTCAACAACTACTACCAGCCCAATCCCGCCATCGACGGGTTCTTCATGGACAACACTTTCTGGAGGCCGTACGTCGATGGCGACTGGCAGCGCAACGGCGTGGTCGACCTGCAGGCCAATCCGACGACGCAACTGTGGCTGCGGCAGGGCTACGCGCGTTACTACGCGTTGATCAAGTCGCTGATGCCGAGCGGCAAGTTCCAGATCGGCAACGTGGGCGACTGGGGCGATCCGGGCTCGACCATCACCGAGTACCAGGGGCTGCTCAATGGCGGTGTGATGGAGGCGTACATCGGCAAGAGCTGGTCCGTGGAATCGTGGGCCGGATGGGCGAACATGATGGCGCGCTACCGCAGGGTCATGGGCGCGCTCGGCGAGCCCAAGCTCGCCATCTTCAACCAGTGGGGGGATCCGAGCGACTACCGCTCCATGCGCTACGGTCTGGGCTCCTGTCTGCTCGGCGATGCGTACTACAGCTTCACGAACACCGCGACCGGCTACAACAGCGTGGTGTGGTTCGACGAGTTCAACGCCAGCCTCGGCCAGGCCACCCCCGCGCCGGTGGCCGCCTGGCAGTCCGGCATGTGGCGTCGCGATTTCGACAACGGCATCGTGCTCGTGAATCCCAAAGCTGAGCGGCACGCAGGATCCGGCCACGAACAACGGTCAAGCGGTGACGACCGTCAGCCTGCAGGATCGCGACGGCCTGATCCTGCTGCGTAAGAACCCGCTGAAGCGACCGATGCCGCCGCAGAAGGTCACCGTGCAGCACTGAAAAGAAATCCAGCTGTACGTGCGTGCGGCGAGACTCGCCGTACCGCAGCCGCCCTAGGCGCGCGGTACGGCGGTTTTTTTTTGCCCGCTGTCGGTGCGGAGCGGAACCCTGGACGGGCGCCAACTGTTTCATTCGCTCCCGCTTTATTGGGCTGCGAACTGTGAACTCGAGCTCGAGCGGCGCTCCCTACCAGCGGCGCGTGTCCCCCGGCCTGCGCGCGCGCCTCGACTGGACGCTGAAGCGGCTGCGGGCCATGAGCCTGCCCGAGGTTGGTTTCCGGCTGCGCCGCAAGATCGTCAACAACGTCGAGCGCATCGGCGTCGGCCGCGCGAAACCACGGGAGCCGGTAGGTTGCTGCGGCAAACCGTGGCTCGCGCACCTGCCCCTGGGTTTTGACAGGCAGCGCTATGCGCGCGCGGCGGATCGGATACTGGAGGGATGCTTCGATGTGTTCGCGCTGCGCGGCGCTGCGCTCGGCTTCCCGCCGCGGTGGAACGCAGACCCCAAGACAGGCATCGAGGCACCGCTGCTGTTCGGCAAGGACTTGAATTACCGCGATCCCGAGGTCGTCGGGGACGTCAAATACCTGTGGGAAGTCAACCGCCATCTGGAGCTCGTGACCCTGGCACAGGCCTGGCATCTGACGGCGGATGAGCGCTATGCGCAAGGCTGCAAGGCCTTGCTCGAGTCCTGGTTCGAGCAGTGCCCGTACCCGCGGGGCGTGAACTGGTGCGCGAGCCTCGAGCACGCGGTACGGCTGGTGAACTGGTCGTTCGCCTGGTTTCTGCTCGGGTCTGAGGACTCGCGGCTGTTTGCCGGCGAGCCGGGCCGCGCCTTCCGGCAACGCTGGCTGACTTGCATCTATCAGCACTGCCATTTCATCGCCAGCCACTGGTCGCGCTACTCCTCCGCCAACAACCATCTGCTCGGGGAAGCGACCGGGTTGTTTGTCGCGGCGGTGACCTGGCCCCTGTGGGACGAGAGTGCGCGCTGGCGCGACGCGGCGCGCTCCGAGCTCACGCGCGAGGCGCTCGCGCAGACCTTCAGCGACGGGGTCAACAAGGAGCAAGCCACCTGGTACCACCACGCGGTCGCCGACATGTTGCTGGTGTCCGGTCTGGTGGCGCGCGCCAATTCATGCGACTTCGACGCTGAGTATTGGGCGCGTTTGGAGTCGATGCTCGGCTTTCTCGCGAGCGTCATGGATGTGGAGGGCAATGTTCCGGCGTTCGGCGACGCGGACGAGGGTGTGCTGGTGCGCTTCGTACCGGGACGGCCTGCGGAGGTGTTTCGATCCCTGCTCGCAACGGGCGCGGTGTTGTTCGGGCGCCCGGAGCTGCGCGCCAAAGCCGCGCGCTTCGATGACAAGAG
>VBNY01000095.1 GCA_005877705.1 Gammaproteobacteria bacterium | reverse complement strand
TGCCGCCGCAATTCCTCGATCCGGTGTCTGACGACGGCGGTCTCCCTCGCCCAGCGGACGCCATGCACGAGCGTCACGTGCTCGAAGCGCTCGTAGGCTTCGGGATCCTTGATCACGCTCATGAAGGGAGCGGCGCCGGTCCCGGTGCTCAGCAGGTACAGGCGCTTGCCGGGCTTGAGGTCCTGCAGCACCAGCGTGCCGGTGGGCTTGCGGCTGATGAGGACCTCATCGCCCGCGCGGATATGCTGCAGCCGGGAGGTGAGCGGACCGTTGGGAACCTTGATGCTGAGGAACTCGAGGTGCTCCTCGTGATTGGCGCTCGCGATGCTGTAGGCGCGCAGCAGCGGGCGGCTCGCAAGGGGCAGTCCCACCATCACGAACTGGCCGTTCTCGAACCGTAGTGCCGAATCCCGCGTGGTCGTGAAAGTGAACTGCGTGTCCGTCCAGTGATGAACTTTGAGCACGCGCTCCGTACCTATCGCCGCCAAGGTCGCCTCACCCCGTCGATAAAGCCAAGGGAGGCGTGCATGTTACCGGGCGGGTGCGCGGCACGAGGCTTTTTCGGGCTATGGCCTCATAATCAGCCGTTATGGATGCTCTTTCGGGAGGCTCACGATGAGTGATTCGAATTCGGACGGATTGAAGGGCCGCACGCTGTTCATCACCGGCGCGAGTCGCGGGATCGGCCTTGCGATCGCGCTGCGCGCGGCGCGCGACGGGGCCAACATAGTCATCGCTGCGAAGACCACCGAGCCGCATCCCAAGCTTCCTGGAACCATCTACACGGCTGCGGCGCAGATCCAAGCGGCGGGCGGACAGGCGCTGCCGCTCACCGTCGACATACGCAATGACAGTCAGGTGGCGGATGCCGTCGAACGCACCGTGAAGACTTATGGAGGGATCGACATTCTCATCAACAATGCCAGCGCCATCAGCCTGAGCGCCACGCCCGAGACCGACATGAAGCGCTTCGACCTGATGCATCAGATCAACACGCGCGGCACGTTCCTGTGCTCGAAGCTGTGTATGCCGCACCTGGCGCGCGCGCCGAATCCGCACATACTCATGCTGGCCCCGCCGCTGCATCTCGAGGAGCGTTGGTTCGCGCCGCATCTGGCCTATTCGCTGGCGAAATATGGGATGAGCCTGTGCGTGCTCGGGCTGGCCGGGGAGCTGCGCTCGCGGGGGATCGCGGTGAACGCGCTGTGGCCGCGCACGGTGATCGACACGGCCGCGCTGCAAGTGGCGCTGAGCAGTTTCAACAGCACGCAGCTGCGCTGGGTGCGCAAGCCGCAGATCCTGGCCGATGCCGCACACGTGATCCTGATGCGCGGCAGTCGCGAGTTTACCGGTAATTTCTGTATCGACGAGGACGTGCTGCGCGCCGCGGGCGAGACCGATTTCGCGCAGTACCGCTACGACGGCGTTCGCGAGGAGGATCTGCTGCCCGATTTCTTCCTGTGACGAAAAACCGCCGCCCAGGCTACCTGGGTCCGGCGGCTAAGCGCTAGACTGGGCTGCGGAGTGCGCGCAGCGAACTCGGACCCGTCGCAGTCTGGAACGCACGCGCGTTTTTCAGGGAGGTACGAACGCTCATAGGGCGGGGTACATGATGAGAGTCTGGGGGGCAGGGGTTGTTCTGCTGCTGGCGCTCGGCTTGCCGCTGGCGGGCAAGGAGGCGGGAAATCTGGCGCTCGCCAAGGGGGCCCGCGTCGGGGTCATCAATCTGCTGGACGCCGAAGTCACTCACTTCCACGCGGCCAAGCAGATCAAGGACAGCTTCCTCAAGACCTACACGGTGAATTGGCCAGTGGCGGCCATGCTGAGCGAGGCTCTCAAGGAGCGCGTCGGGCAGATGGGGCTGGTGCTGGTGGAAGGAGTGCGGGCCGCCGTTCGCGCAGCTTGCCGCCGCGGAGCATGTCGATGCCATCATCGTTCTCGGGCCCGGTCTCAACAACAACGCGCATGCCGGGAGCGCGCGGCGCAGGGACCTGCCGGACTATCTGCGCGGCTGGGGCTTCATCACCAACGACGAGGCTGCCGCGACGCGTCCGCGCCCGCCGGAGCTGTTCAACATGACGGAGCTGCTGCTGATCGGGCTGACTGCCAACGGCCCGAGCCTGCGCGGCCGCGAGTGGGGCGGCATCTATTCGCTCGAATGGACATCCTTCGTGCCGCCCAAGGATCCGAAGGCTGTGCCGCCGGAGCAGCTCGACGAGCTGCAGCCGTTGGTCGCCGGCATCCTCGCCCGCCAGGCGGCGCGCTTGCTGGAGCAGGTGGCCGTCGCCCAGTGACAGCGGCGGCGCCCTCTGCGTGTCATTGCGCCGTGACGCGGTGCTGCAGATCGATCGCGGCGATTTCGAAGCCTTTCCTGAAATCGCGGATGTGCTTCGCCATCCAGTTGCGGGCACCTTCCGCCTCGCGCGCCTGCAGCGCTTCGACGATCCGCCGCTGGGCGGTCGCGATGCGCGAGCGCGCCTGCGGGACCTTGTCGATCAACACCCGCAGTGAAGGCTCGAGCAGCTGCAACAGCGGCTCCTGCGCGAGCCCGAGGACCTGATTATGGGTCGCCCGGCCGACGCAGCGGAAGAATTCCGCCGTGTGATGCACCGCTCTTTCCGAATCGGCATTGTCGCCGGCGAACAGCTCCGTCGCCGCCGCCACGCTCGTGAGATCCTGCATCGTGCGAGCACGCGCGGCGGCTTCGGCAATCGGCGGCTCGAGGATCGTGAGGGCTTCCCAGACTTCCATGAATGTCACGTCGTGCAGCACGAGCGCCCGCCTCACACCCGCGGCGACCGCATGATGCTGCGGGCGGCTGACCGACATGAGCTTCGACCCGGGGCGGCGTTTCACCAGGCCGCGGCTCTCGAGCTCGCGCAGCGCCTCGCGCACGGTGGAGCGGTTGACGCCGAATTGGCGCGCGAGCTCGGTTTCCGGGGGCAGGCGATCGCCTTCGCGCAGGCTGCGGCTGAGAATGCGCTCCGCGATGGCCGAGGCCACCTTGCGGTACGCGGGCTCGATGAGAATCTGGTCGAACTGCACGCTCACGCGGCCGCCTCGAACAGCTCACGGCCGATCAGCATGCGGCGAATCTCCTGGGTGCCGGCCCCGATCTCATACAGCTTCGCATCTCGCAGCAATCGCCCGGCGGCATAGTCGTTCACATAACCGTTGCCGCCCAGCGCCTGGATGGCTTCGAGAGCCACCTGCGTGGCGCGCTCGGCGGCAAACAGGATGCAGCTCGCGGCATCCCGCCTTCGCACGCTGCCTGCATCGCAGGCGCGCGCCACCGAATAGACGTACGCGCGGCAGGCATTGAGAGCGGCATACATGTCGGCGAGCTTCGCCTGCATCAGCTCGAATGTGCCGATCGGCTGCCCGAACTGCTTGCGTTCGCGGACGTAGGGCAACACCAGATCGAGCGCCGCGGCCATCAGGCCCAAGGGGCCGCCGGCGAGTACCACGCGCTCGTAGTCCAGACCGCTCATCAGCACCCGCGCCCCGCTGTTCTCCGCGCCCAGCAGGTTGTCAGCGGCCACGCGGCAGTTGTTGAAAACGAGCTCGCAGGTGCCGGAGCCGCGCATGCCGAGCTTGTCGAGTTTCTGCGCGGTCGCAAAGCCTTCGGTGCCGCGCTCGACGATGAACGCCGTGATGCCCCGGGACCCGGCCGCGGGATCGGTCTTGGCATACACCACGAACACGTCGGCATCCGGCCCGTTGGTAATCCACATCTTGCGTCCGTGCAGAATGTAGGCATCGCCGTGCCGTTCGGCGCGCGACTGCATGGAGACCACATCGGACCCCGCGCCGGGCTCCGACATCGCGAGCGCGCCGACATGCTCACCGCTCACGAGTTTCGGAAGGTAGCGCGCGCGCTGCGCATCGGTCGCGTTCAGGCGAATCTGATTCACGCACAGATTGGAGTGCGCGCCGTACGAGAGCCCCACGGCCCCCGAGGCGCGCGAAATCTCCTCCATGACGATCGCGTGCGCGAGGTAGCCGAGGCCCGTGCCTCCCCAGCGCTCGGGCACGGTGATGCCGAGCAGCCCCTGCGCGCCGAGCGCGGGCCACAGGTCGCGCGGAAACTCATTCGTGCGGTCGATTTCCGCCGCGCGCGGCGCGATCCGTTCGGCGGCGAAGCGCCGCACCTGGGCGCGGATTTCCTCGAGCTCGGCCTCCAAGCCGAAGTCACAGTCGCTGCAGTCGATGGCGCCCATGAGCCTTGCCTTCCCGTTCCGTACGATCGTATGATTGTCCGACAAACCGGCAACCGTGACAAGTCGCATGCCCCGTCTTTCCACCCGGGTCGACGTTCACTCCCAGGAATACCTCGACAACGAGCGCGCGCTGCGCGCGCTGGTGGCCGAGCTGCGGCGCGCAGCGGAACACGCAGCGCAGGGCGGATCCAAGGCCGCAGTGCAGAAGCACAAGGCGGCCGGCAAGCTCACGGCGCGCGAACGCATCGCGGTGCTGCTCGATACCGGCAGCCCGTTCCTGGAATTCTCGCAGCTGGCCGCGCACGGCCTGTACGGCGGCGACATCGCCTGCGCCGGCATCATCACGGGCGTAGGCCGCGTCGGCGGCCGCGAGTGTGTGATCGTCGCCAACGATCCGACCGTAAAGGGCGGCACGTACTATCCGATCACCGTGAAGAAACACCTGCGGGCCCAGGAAATCGCGCACGAGAACCGCCTTCCGTGCCTGTATCTCGTGGAGAGCGGCGGGGCGTTTCTGCCGGCCCAGGACGAGGTCTTCCCCGACCGGGAGCACTTCGGCCGCATCTTCTACAACCAGGCGACACTGTCCGCCGCAGGCGTCGCGCAGATCGCCGTGGTCCACGGCTCGTGCACCGCCGGCGGGGCGTACGTTCCGGCGATGTCCGATGAGAACGTCATCGTGCGCAATCAAGGGCGGGTGTTCCTCGGCGGGCCGCCGCTCGTCAAGGCTGCGACGGGTGAGGACATCGACGCGGAGTCCCTCGGTGGCGCCGACGTGCACTGCCGTGAGTCGGGAGTCTGCGATCATTACGCCGAGAACGACACTCACGCGCTGGCGATTGCGCGGCGCATCGTGGCGCGACTGAAGGCCGCTCCCGAGACGGGGCCGCCGCAGACTGCCCGCGAGCCCGGCCACGATCCCGCCGAAGTCTATGGCATCGTTCCGACCAATCTGCGCAAGCCGTACGACGTTCGCGAGGTGATCGCCCGGCTCGTGGACGCCTCCGAGCTCGATGAGTTCAAGCAGCTGTACGGCGCGACGCTCGTGTGCGGCTTCGCCCACATTGCCGGCTACCCGGTCGGAATACTCGCCAACAACGGCATTCTGTTCTCGGAGAGCGCTCTGAAAGGCACCCATTTCATCGCGCTGTGCGCGCGCGAGCAGATACCGTTGCTGTTCCTGCAGAACATCACGGGGTTCATGGTGGGCCGGCGCGCGGAAGCGGGTGGCATCGCGAAGGATGGCGCAAAGCTCGTCACCGCGGTTGCCTGCGCGAACGTACCGAAGCTCACGGTCATCATCGGCGGCAGTTATGGCGCCGGCAACTACGCAATGTGCGGCCGTGCCTATTCACCGCGCTTCCTTTTTCAATGGCCCAACGCGCGCATTTCGGTCATGGGTGGTGAGCAGGCCGCGAGCGTACTGGCGACCGTCAAGCGCGATCAGCTGACAGCCGCCGCCCGCGAGTGGCCGGTCGCCGAGGAGGAGGCGTTCAAGCAGCCCATTCGCGAGCAGTACGAGCGCCAGGGGCATCCCTACTATGCCTCCGCGAGACTCTGGGATGACGGTGTCATCGACCCGGCCGACACGCGGCGGGTGCTCAGCTTGTGCCTCGCGGCCGTCCGCAATGCGCCGCAGCAGGAAACCCGCTTCGGCCTGTTCCGCATGTAGGGTCGACGGGGACAGCGCGTGATCAAGAGTCTGCTGGTCGCGAATCGCGGCGAGATCGCTTGCCGTATCTTCCGTACCGCACGGCGCTTGGGGCTGCGCACGATAGCGGTGTTCTCTGACGCCGACGCCTCGGCGCGTCACGTGGCGCAGGCGGATGAGGCCATGCGGATCGGCCCCGCGGCGCCGCGCGAGAGTTATCTCGACATCGGGCGGATCATCGACGCCGCGCGCGCGGCGGGCGCGCAGGCAATCCATCCCGGCTACGGCTTTCTCTCCGAGAACGCGCAGTTCGCGCAAGCCTGTGCCGACGCCGGTCTCGTGTTCGTGGGTCCCCCCGCGTCCGCGATTGCCGCGATGGGATCGAAGATCGTTGCCAAGGCGCGCCTTCGCGCGGCGGGCGTTCCGGTGCTGCCCGGCTACGAAGGCTCGCAGCAGGACCTGCCTCACCTGAAGATCGAGGCGCTCAGGCTCGGCCTGCCGCTCATTATCAAGCCGGCAGCCGGCGGCGGCGGCAAGGGCATGCGGATCGTGCGGCACAAGGCCGAAATCGCCGCGGCGCTCGCCGCAGCGCGCCGGCTCGCGGAGAGCGGTTTCGGCGATGGCGCGCTGCTGCTCGAGAGATATCTGCCCGCACCCAGGCATGTCGAAGTGCAGGTGTTCGCCGACACGCGCGCTAACTTCGTGCACCTCGGCGACCGCGATTGCTCCATCCAGCGCCGGCACCAGAAGCTGATCGAGGAAGCTCCGGCTCCCGCTCTGCCGGATGAGGGGCGGGCCCGCATGCGGGCGGCCGCGATCGTCGTTGCCCGCGAGATCGGTTACGTCAGTGCCGGCACGGTGGAATTTCTGTTCGATGACGGCGAGTTCTATTTCATGGAGATGAATACCCGCTTGCAGGTGGAGCACACCGTCACCGAGGCCGTGACCGGGATCGATCTCGTGGAATGGCAACTGCGCGTGGCGGACGGCGAGGCGCTGCCGCTCGCCCAGGCCGAGGTGCACCTGCAGGGACACGCCATCGAGGCACGCGTGTGCGCTGAGGATCCCGAGCGCGACTTCCTGCCCAGCGCGGGCGCGTTGCGGCTGCTGCAGTGGCCGAGCGGAGAGTCGATTCGAGTGGACGCCGGCTTTGCCACGGGCGATGAGGTGCCCCCCACCTACGACTCGTTGCTCGGCAAGGTCATCGCGTGGGCCCCGTCGCGCGAGCGTGCGGCGGCGCGACTCTCGGCCGCTCTCGAGCAGACATATTGCGCTGGCGTGCATACGCCTTCCTGGAGGCTCGGCACAGCGTTGCCTTCCTCGCCGAATGCGTTGGCGAGCTGTCCGCTGCACGCGAGCCGCGGCCAGAGGCCGTGGCCCTCGCGGCACTCGCGATTCACGGCCGGCCGGGACACGCTGCGCACCCGCGCGGGCCGCAAGCCCACCGACTTGTCAGCCCTTGGGATGTCAGGGACGGCTTCACGCCCAATCTTCCCGGCATCGTCGGCTATACGCTCTCGTGGGCCGGTCGGGCGCACACTGTGGAAATCCAGTTCGCGCGCGGCACACCGGCGTCCGTGACACTCGACACGCATATGCGGATAAGCCTCGAGGACGCCTCCTGGGCGGAGGACGTTGTTGTGGCGCGGACCGAGGGCGAACGCCTGCACGCCCGTTACCTGCTCGATGACTCGCGCGTGCATCTGTGGACCGCCGGTGAGCACTACGAATTCCTTCTCGAAGATCCCCGGACGCGGGAATTCTCGGCCACTGCGACGCGCGCAGGACTTACGACTCCGTTGCCCGGCGTGGTGGCGGCGGTGGCCGTCGAAGTCGGGCAGCAGGTCGCAGCCGGTGACGTGCTGATGGTCATCGAGGCGATGAAGATGGAGCACACCATTACCGCGCCTTACGCTGGCACGGTGAGGGTCATTCATTTCGCGCGCGGCGACCGCGTGCCGGAGCAAAGCGAGCTGCTGGAGCTGACTCCGCGGTAATCGGAGTATTACAATCGCGCCCGCACGCGGCGCGGCCGCGGTGAGTGTAGGAGAGAGCATGAACAAATCCCTGGTAACGGGTCTAGTCACCGGCGCGATCGTCGCCGTCGGCGCCGGCGCCGTGGCCGGCCTCAAATTGTTGAATAAGGGCCCTGAATACGCGCAGGTTGTGAAGGTGACCCCGCTCACCAAGACGATCCGTACTCCGCGGCAGGAGTGCCACGACGAGACGGTAACGCACACCCGGCAAGCCAAAGACCAGCACCAGGTCATCGGGGCGCTGGCGGGCGCGGTGGTGGGCGGCGTGCTGGGTCACCAGGTGGGCGGCGGTAGCGGGCGCGATATTGCGACGGTAGCTGGCGCTGCCGCGGGCGGCTATGCCGGCAACCGCATCGAGAAGCGGATGCAGGACAAGGACACGTACACCACGACGGAGCAGAAATGTCAGACGGTGTACGACAAGTCCGAAAAGCAGATCGGCTACGAGGTGCGCTACCGGCTCGGCGAGCGCGAGTCGACTATCAAGATGGATCACGACCCGGGCGAGCGCATCCCGCTGCGCGACGGGCAGCTCGTCCTCGACCAGGGCGCGGGCAAGTCGTGAGCAAAACGCCGCTGACCGCCGGTGAGATATTTTGCCGGGCTGCAGCAGTGATCGGTGTGGCGGTTACTGTCTCCCGCGTGGGCGTTGTCGAGGCGGATGGTGTCGAGGGAATACGTGCAGACTGCTCATCCGCACGATAAGGACCAAAGCGCTTCTGCGGTGCCGTAAGATGCAAAGGGGACTTCGTCCTGGCACCCAATGCGGGCGGCAGTAACTGCCTGATCAGCGGCGCTCGGCGCGCGCCGTGTGGCGACCCCGCTCGGCGCGCACTTTGGCGATCACCTGGTCCGCGTTGGTCAGGATTTCCTGGAAAGTGCGCCCGATGACGACATACTTGCCGTCGACCGCCAGGGTCGGCACCGCCCCGACCTTGTAGTTCTCGGCCATCTGCTCGGCCTGACCGAGCTTGGCATTCACACCGAACGAGTCGAACGCGGCGGCGAACTTACTCGCATCGCCTCCTTGCTTGCCGACCCACTCGCGGATGCTCTTCTCATCGAACAGCGGCAGGCGCTCCTCGTGAAGCGCATGGAAGAGGGCGCCGTCCAGCCTGCCCAGCTCGCCGGTGGCCTCCAACGCGTAGTAGGCCTTGGCCAGGTTGATCCAGGGCGCGCGGCCGAAACCGGTCGGGACACGCTTGAAGACGATGTCCTTGGGTAGCTTGGTAGCCCACGCGCTCACGAGAGGGTAGAACTCGTTGCAGTGGGGACAGCCGTAGGAAAAGAACTCGATGACCTCGATTTTCCCCGGACTGTCGGTGTACTGCACCGGATCGAGAGTCTTGTAGTCGCGATCGGCCAGCAGCTCGGCGCGCAGCGGCGCGCACAGCGCGAGCAGTGTCAACGTGAGCAGGCAGGCGCGCATTGGCATCTTGACTCCCTCCGCAGACACGAAACGATTATTGCCGAACGTCCAGCCTGAGATC
>VBNY01000094.1 GCA_005877705.1 Gammaproteobacteria bacterium | reverse complement strand
CTTCGGCGTGATCGCGGGCATAGGATCAAACCGGGTACCTCGAGGCAATCTCGCTTACGTGCCGCGATGAGCTGGCTGCTGTCACGCCCGCCAACCAAGGTGGCGCCGATGAGGCGTGTCCTGCCGGTTGTGGCGCTGGGTTTGACCTATGTGGTGTTCGCGATGCTGCTCAACAGCGTCGCCCCCGTGATTCTGCAGTCAATGTTGACCTTCGGCGTCGACAAGGCGGCGACGTCGACGCTGGATGCCTGTAAGGACTTACCGATCGCGGTCACCTCGCTGCTGGTGGCGTCCTGGCTGCCGCGATTGGGCTATCGCAAGGCGATGATCATCGGGCTTGCGACTGTCGCTGCGGCGTGTGCCTGCATGCCGCTGCTGGCCAGCTTCACCGCGGAGCGCTTCCTGTTCGTGGCGGTCGGTGTCACCTTCGCCATGATCAAAGTATCAGTCTATTCCTCCATCGGGCTGCTGACCCGGGGACCGAAGGAACATGCGAGTGTGACCAGCCTGATCGAAGGACTGTTCATGTGCGGCGTGTTGGCGACCGCCTGGGTGTTCAGCTTCTTCGTCAACCGCGACCGGCCTGCCGACCCGGTGTGGCTGCACACTTACTGGCTGCTGGCGGGACTGGCAGGCGCCGCCGCGGTGGTCTGGACCCTGGTGCCCCTCGATGAGTCCCGCACGCGCGCCGCGGAACCACAGACGAGCCAGCGTCTATCGACGAGCGTGATGGGGATGTGGAGCCTGCTGCGGTACGGACTGGTCGCCACATTCCTGGCATCTGCGTTCATCTACGTGCTGATCGAGCAAGCCGTGCAAACGTGGCTGCCTACGTTCAATAACGAGGTACTCAATCTTCCGGTCGCGATCAGTCTGCAGCTTGCCGGCGTCTATTCCGGGACGCTCGCGGCGGGCCGGCTCGGCGCGAGCCTGTTGCTGCGCTACATCCGGTGGCCCACGCTGTTGATCAGCTGTCTGTTCATGGCGGCGCTGCTGCTGCTGTCGGTTCGTGGCGCGGTGGGCATAGCCAACGCGACGGGATGGTCGTCGCTGTCAGCGGCGGCGTTCGCGTTGCCGCTGGTGGGACTGTTCCTGGCGCCCGTATACCCGACGATCTGCTCAACGGTGCTGAGCGCCCTGCCATTGAGGCAGCACGCGCCAATGACCGGACTGATTGTCGTGTTCTCGGCCCTCGGAGGCATGCTGGGTTCGTTCATCACCGGCCGCGTGTTCGGTGCCACTGACGGGCGCACGGCGTTCATGCTGACGCTGCTGCCCGTGGCGCTGCTGCTCATGGCGCTGCTGCTGTTCGATCGGCAGTTACGCAAGCCCAGCCTGGCGCGGCCCGATGCGGCCTGATTCGCCTGCGCCACCCACCAGGGTGCCGGCATGGACCGTCGATCCTTCTCTCAAGCTCCGCGGGCGTACTGACTGCCGCGGCCACTGCCTCAAAGACGGTCGCAGAGGCCGAATTGCCCTCCAGACAGGTGCGCGCGGAGCCGGGCGGCAATGTGCTGCTCGTCATTGCGAGCGGCCACCAAGGATCCCTGGCTGGAAGGCCAGACCTCACCGTTCGGGCACAAGGATTAGGCGAGCCGCACCCTCGTGCCTGACGCTGAGCGCCACATGAACACCGTTGAGCGGTTGTCGAGAACATCGTGGGTGACGATGCTGTTTTGCTTCCTTGCTGCGCTGTGCGAGGGATTCGACGTGCAGACAGCCGGGGTCGCGGCTGTGGGAATCAGCCGTGAGTTGCATCCGGTTGCCGGACAGCTGGGGCTGTTTTTCAGCGCCAGCAATGTCGGGCTCATGCTGGGCGCTCTGGTCGGCGGGCGGCTCGCGGATCGCCTGGGCCGCAAGACCGTGCTGGTCGCATCGATCGCAGCCTTCGGGGTGTTCTCATTCGCCACCTCGTTTGCCTGGAACATGCAGTCGCTCACCTGGATGCGGGTCCTCACGGGATTTGGGCTCGGGGGTGCGATGCCGAACCTGATTGTGCTAGCTACCGAGCTCAGCCGCGCCTCCGCGCGCAATGCCAGCATTGCCACGACGTATATCGGCATGCCGCTCGGTGGGGCGGTTGCGAGTCTGATCGTTGCGTTGTCGCCGGTGGAACACTGGAGGTGGGTGTTCCTGTCCGGCGGTGTCGTGCCGCTGGCGATCGCAGCGGCAATGGCGGGACTCATGCCCGAGTCAGCGGCGCTGCGGCGCACTCGCCGGGACCCGGATGCGACGCGCACCAGTAACAGCTTAATCCACGATCTTTTCGAGGGTGAGCGGCTGCGGGGCACGCTGGTGCTGTGGATCGGTTTCTTTCTGCTGGGCTTGACTCTTCATCTCATGCTGAACTGGCTGCCGTTGCTGTTGCAGGGCCGCGGGCTGTCGAAGACCGCAGCCGCCTTGGCCCAGGTGGGATTCAACGGCGGCGGGGCAGGGGTTGCGCTGCTGATCGGCATTCTCCTCGATTCGCCCTGGCGACGAGCGGGCATTGCGGTGACCGCGGTCGCGCTGCCCGTGGTACTCCTCACCCTCGCTAATGCAATTGCCGGGAATGCGATGATGTTTGGCCTCGCGCTGCTGCTCGGCGGCGCCATTCTCTCCGGCCAGGTGATTCTCTACGGCGCCTCAGGCGCGTTGTATCCAGTGGCTGTGCGTGGCACGGGGACGGGTGCCGCCGTGAGTCTCGGTCGAGTGGGAGCCATAGTAGGCCCCGGACTCGCTGCCGTGCTGATCGGAGCCGGGCGCACGCCGTCGCAGGTTCTCACGGGCATACTGCCTATCGTGGCCGTCTGCGGCGTGTGCGTCGCCGTGCTCGGCTGGCGTCACTCGGAGAACGAGCTCGTGCGGGCCTCATGACCCAACTCAGCGCGGTCTGGGTCTCGTAAAGCGGGTAGATGTTGCAGTAGTACGGTCGGTGCCTGATAGCGCTGTCGGCCCGGGTCGATTCGCATCAAGACCGTGTCCGCGGAAGGCGGCTTCCGTCGCGTCGATCAGCGCCTGAGTTCCGAAGGACAGACTGACGAGGGTTCCATCGACAAAGAAAGCCGGGGTCCTGCGCACGTTACTCGCGCGTGCTTTCTCGATCTGCTCGCGCACCCTTTGCAGATAGACGTGGTCGGCCATCTCCTGGGTGTACAAGGTCATATCGAGATCCAACTGCTGCGCATAGCGCAGCAGTTCAGGGAGCGCGAGATCGCGCTGATTCGCGAACATGAGATCGTGCATCGCCCAGAACTTGCCCTGCGAGGCCGCGCATTCGGCCGCTTCTGCGGCGAGCAGTGCATGAGGATGAGCATCCTCGCGCGGGGAGTGGCGGAACACGAAGCGCACCCGCTCGGCAAATCGCTCCAACACGAGCTTGAGGCTGGCCGCCGCGCGGCCGCTGTGCCGGCACTCGAAATCGCCGTATTCGACGATCGTCACCTCGGCCTGCTCCGGACCGAGTACGTGATCGGTGGCGTTGACCGGTTCGATGAGATCCAACCCCATATCCCGCTTGTGCCCCCTGCACCGGGTGTAGACATAATATACTATAATTTAATATCTTCAAATATAGGAACGCTTGAACCACTTGGCCGGCCGCACGCTTGCAGTGCGATCTGCGGATAATATGACGCGCATCACAAAATCGGCGAACGGCAAGGCGGCGGTCGCGGCGCGGGCCTGGCAATTGATGCTCGATTATTTGATCGCGAGTGAGCCCCGGCGCGCCCGCTGCCTCGCGAACCGGGGGTTGACCCCGAACGATGCGCGCGCATTGGCGGCGCTCGCGGCCGAGCGAGGCCGCACGCTCGGCGAGCTCGCCAAGGAGTGGGCCTGCGATCCTTCCAACGTCACCTGGATGATCGATCGTCTCGAGCGCGCGAAGCTCGCCGAACGACGCCCGGTCGCGACCGATCGCAGGGTCAAGGAGGTCACCCTCACCTCCGCGGGAGTCAAGGTGAAAAGCGAGCTGATGAAGGAGTTCGGCAGGCCCCCGCCGGAGATTCTCACGCTGGGGCGCGCCGAACTCGGGGCGCTGGAGCGCATTCTCAGAAAGCTGCGATCGGGGCACTCGAGGCGCCCGGCGCGCGCGCAGCGCCACGGGCTCGAGCGCAACTAGGCCTGCAGCCCGCGAGGATGGCAATGCCATGAGCGCCGCGCAGCGCATCAAGATCGCGACGTTCAATGTCAACGGAATCGCGAGCCGCCTGCCCGCGTTACTGGATTGGCTGGCGAAGAGTGCGCCCGATGTCGCCTGTCTTCAGGAGCTCAAGGCGCCCGATGCTGACTTCCCGTTATTGGCGATTCGCGCCGCGGGCTACGGCGCTGTCTGGCACGGCCAGCGTTCCTGGAACGGAGTCGCGATTCTCGCCCGCGGCGCGGATCCAACCGAGATCAGGCGCGGCTTGCCCGGAGATCCGGACGATACGCACAGCCGCTACCTCGAGGCAGCCGTCAACGGCATCGTGGTCGGATGCCTGTATTTGCCGAACGGTAACCCACAACCGGGTCCGAAGTTCGACTACAAGCTGGCGTGGTTCGAGCGTCTGATCCGGCATGCGGAACAGCTGATGGCCTCAGGTCATCCAGTCGTACTGGCGGGGGATTACAACGTGGTCCCGACCGACTTCGACGTCTACGACCCGAAGTCATGGCGGAAGGACGCCCTGTTGCAACCCGCGACGCGAGATGCGTACGGGCGGTTGCTGGCGCAAGGATGGACTGACGCACTGCGTGCGCGCCATCCTCAAGAGCGAATCTACACGTTCTGGGATTACTTCCGAAATCATTGGACGCGCAATGCGGGCGTGCGCATCGATCATCTGCTATTGAGCAAGGAGCTGGCGCCCCGGCTTCTTGACGCGGACGTCGACCGTTGGGTGCGCGGCCAGCCACGTGCCAGCGATCACGCTCCCACATGGGTTGAGATCGGAGTGTGATACGCCTCGGCGCTGTTGAAGCGACGGGTTGGATCGATCAACAGCCACGCGGCGGCGCTCGCTGCAGCGAACCCCACGCCCGTCAGAAACGCGGTGGTCCACGCGTGATGGCCCGACAGATAAGCAACGATCGGCGTTACGATCAGGCCGCCCGCATTGCCGCCCGTGTTGAGCACGCCGGTCGCCGCCATCGTGTCTGCGCCCGCGACGTGCATGGCCGCGGCCCAATACGGCCCTTCGTTGAGCTCCACGCACGCATAGCACAGCGCGAGGGCCGCAACGGCGAAATAGGCGTTTGCTGCATAGACTGCTACGAACAGCAGTGCGCCGGCGGCCGGCATCGATACGAGCGGAATGATGCGCAGGCCCCAGAGCGTGCCGTAGCGGCCGCAG
>VBNY01000093.1:13347-18538 GCA_005877705.1 Gammaproteobacteria bacterium | reverse complement strand
AGCTCACCTGCGTCGCGCGCGACACGAAGCTCGGGCCGGAGGAGATCACCGCGGATATCCCCAACGTGGGCGATGCCGCGCTCGCCAAGCTCGATGAGGCGGGAATCGCCTTCATCGGCGCCGAGGTGAAGGCGGGCGACATTCTGGTCGGCAAGGTCACGCCCAAGGGCGAGACGCAGCTCACGCCGGAAGAGAAGCTGTTGCGCGCGATCTTCGGCGAGAAGGCCTCCGACGTGAAGGACACGAGCCTGCGCGTGCCGCCCGGCATGGACGGCACGGTCATCGACGTGCGCGTGTTCACGCGCGACGGCGTCGACAAGGACTCGCGGGCGCTGGCGATCGAGAAGGCCGAGATCGAGCGCGTCCGCAAGGACTTCGCCGACCAGCAGCGCATTCTGGAGGATGACCTGTTCCAGCGCGTGCGCGACATGCTCGTGGGCCAGACGGCGGCGGGCGGACCCAGGAAACTGAAGGCGGGCACGAAGATCGACGCCGCCTATCTCGATGAGCTGCCGCGCGAGGAGTGGTTCGAGATCCGCCTCGAGGACGAGGATGCCAACTCGCAGCTCGAGCAGACTTCCGAGCGCCTCAAGCTGCAGCGCAAGGCGTTCGAGAAGCGCCTCGACGACAAGAAGGCCAAGATCACAGCCGGCGACGACCTCGCGCCGGGCGTGCTCAAGATGGTGAAGGTGTACCTCGCGGTGAAGCGCCGCATACAGCCCGGCGACAAGATGGCCGGGCGCCACGGCAACAAGGGCGTCATCTCCACGATCGTTCCGGTCGAGGACATGCCGTACCTCGAGGACGGCACCCCGGTCGACATTGTGTTGAATCCGCTGGGCGTGCCCTCGCGCATGAACGTCGGCCAGGTGCTCGAGACGCACCTCGGCTGGGCGGCGAAGGGCGTGGGACTTAAGATCGGCAGGATGCTCGAGGCGCAGGCGGCGGCGGCCGAGCTGCGCGCCTTCATCAAACAGATCTACAACGAGACAGGCGGCCAGCGCGAGGATATCGACAGCCTGGACGATCCCGATCTGGTCCAGCTCGCCCGCAACCTGTCGGGCGGCGTGCCGATGGCGACACCGGTGTTCGACGGCGCGAGCGAGGAGGAGATCAAGCGCATGCTCAAGCTCGCCGATCTGCCGCTCAACGGGCAGACGTACCTGTACGACGGGCGCACCGGTGAGCGCTTCGAGCGCCAGGTGACCGTGGGCTACATGTACATGTTGAAGCTCAACCACCTCGTCGACGACAAGATGCACGCCCGCTCGACCGGACCGTACAGCCTGGTCACGCAGCAGCCGCTCGGCGGCAAGGCGCAGTTCGGCGGCCAGCGCTTTGGCGAGATGGAGGTCTGGGCGCTCGAGGCCTATGGCGCCGCGTACACATTGCAGGAGATGTTGACCGTCAAGTCCGACGATGTGAACGGCCGTACGAAGATGTACAAGAACATCGTCGATGGCAATCACCAGATGGATGCCGGCATGCCGGAGTCCTTCAACGTACTCGTGAAGGAGATCCGCTCGCTCGGCATCAACATGGAACTGGAGCAGGACTAAGCCATGAAAGACTTACTGAAACTCTTCAAGCAGCACGCTCCGGTCGAGCACTTCGACTCGATCAAGATCGGGCTCGCCTCTCCGGAGATGATCCGGGCGTGGTCTTACGGCGAGGTGAAGAAGCCGGAGACCATCAACTACCGGACGTTCAAGCCGGAGCGTGACGGACTGTTCTGCGCGAAGATCTTCGGGCCCGTGAAGGATTACGAGTGCCTGTGCGGCAAGTACAAGCGGCTCAAGCACCGCGGCGTGGTCTGTGAGAAATGCGGCGTCGAGGTGACTCAGTCGAAAGTGCGCCGCGAGCGCATGGGTCACATCGAGCTCGCGAGCCCCACGGCCCACATCTGGTTCCTGAAGTCGCTGCCGTCGCGCATCGGCCTCATGCTGGACATGACGCTGCGCGAGATCGAGCGGGTGCTGTACTTCGAGGCCTTCGTGGTCATCGATCCGGGCATGACCCCGATGCAGCGCGGCCAGCTGCTGACGGACGAGATGTATCTCGAGGCGATCGAGGAGCACGGCGACGAATTCGACGCCCGCATGGGCGCCGAGGCCGTGTTCGAGCTGCTGCGCACGCTCGATCTGCAGGCGGAGATGGCCAAGGTGCGCGAGGAGATGGCCGCCACTGCGTCCGAGACCAAGCTGAAGCGGTTGTCCAAGCGCCTGAAGCTGATCGAGTCGTTCATCGAGTCGGGCAACAAGCCGGAATGGATGGTCATGACCGTGCTGCCGGTGCTGCCGCCCGACCTGCGGCCGCTGGTGCCGCTCGACGGCGGCCGCTTCGCGACGTCGGATCTCAACGACCTGTATCGTCGCGTCATCAACCGCAACAACCGCCTGCGCCGGCTGCTGGAACTGAATGCGCCGGACATCATCGTGCGCAACGAGAAGCGCATGCTGCAGGAGGCGGTGGACGCGTTGCTCGACAACGGTCGCCGTGGCCGTGCGATCACCGGGACCAACAAGCGCCCGCTGAAGTCGCTCGCCGACATGATCAAGGGCAAGCAGGGCCGCTTCCGCCAGAACCTGCTCGGCAAGCGCGTCGACTACTCGGGCCGCTCGGTCATCGTGGTCGGCCCGCAGCTGCGTCTGCATCAGTGCGGCCTGCCGAAGAAGATGGCACTCGAGCTGTTCAAGCCGTTCATCTTCCAGAAGCTGCAGCTGCGCGGGGAGGCCTCGACGATCAAGGCGGCCAAGCGCCTCGTCGAGCGCGAAGGACCCGAGGTGTGGGACATCCTCGAGGAGGTCATCCGCGAGCACCCCGTGCTGCTCAACCGTGCGCCCACCCTGCATCGCCTCGGCATTCAGGCATTCGAGCCGCTGCTGGTCGAAGGCAAGGCGATCCAGCTGCATCCGCTGGTGTGCACGGCGTTCAACGCTGACTTCGACGGCGACCAGATGGCCGTGCACGTGCCGTTGTCGCTGGAGGCGCAGCTCGAAGCCCGCGCCCTGATGATGTCATCCAACAACATTCTGTCGCCGGCCAACGGTGATCCGATCATCGTGCCGTCGCAGGACGTCGTCCTCGGCCTGTACTACATGACGCGCGAGCGCATCGGCGCTCACGGCGACGGCATGGCGTTCTCAGACGTGCACGAGGTGCATCGCGCCTACGAGAGCCGCTCGATCGAGCTGCAGGCGAAGGTGCGCGTGCGCATTCGCGAGTACCTGCGCGGCGAGGGCCAGACCGAGCTGCACGAAAAGATCCGCCTGGTCGATACCACGGTCGGGCGCGCGCTGCTGTTCGAGATTCTGCCCAGGGGGCTGTCCTTCGATCTGATCAATCAGGACATGACCAAGAAGGCGATCTCCGCGACGATCAACGCATGCTACCGGGCGCTCGGGCTGAAGGAGACCGTCATCTTCGCCGACCAGCTCATGTACACCGGCTTCCACTACGCCACCCGCGCGGGCGTGTCCTTCGGCATCGACGACATCGTCATCCCGGAGCAGAAGACGAAGATCGTCGCCTCGGCCGACCACGAAGTGAAGGAGATCCAGGACCAGTACGCCTCGGGTCTGGTCACCAATGGCGAGCGCTACAACAAGGTCGTGGATATCTGGTCGCGCGCCAACGACCAGGTGGCGAAGGCGATGATGGAAAAGCTCGGCTCGGAGGAGGCAACGGACTCGAAGGGCCAGCGTCAGAAGCAGAAGTCCTTCAACTCGATCTTCATGATGGCTGACTCCGGCGCGCGCGGCTCCGCTGCGCAGATCCGTCAGCTCGCCGGCATGCGCGGCCTGATGGCCAAGCCGGACGGCTCGATCATCGAGACTCCGATTACCGCGAACTTCCGCGAGGGCCTGAACGTCCTGCAGTACTTCATCTCCACGCACGGCGCGCGCAAGGGTCTCGCCGACACGGCGTTGAAGACGGCCAACTCCGGTTATCTCACCCGCCGCCTCGTCGACGTGGCGCAGGACCTGGTCGTTACCGAGGCCGACTGCGGGAGCTCGAACGGTCTCGCCATGGCCCCGCTCGTCGAGGGTGGCGACGTGGTGGAGGCGCTCGGTGAGCGGGTGCTCGGGCGCGTCCTGGCGGACGACATCCTCAGGCCGGGCAGCGAGGACGTGTTGATTCCCAGGGCGACGCTGCTCGATGAGAAGCTCGTCAGCCGGCTCGAGCACGAGGGCGTGGACCAGATCAACGTGCGCTTGCCGATCACGTGTGAGACGCGCTACGGCGTGTGCGCTCAGTGCTACGGGCGCGATCTGGCGCGCGGCCGGCTCATCAGCATCGGCGAGGCCGTTGGCGTCATCGCCGCGCAGTCGATCGGCGAGCCCGGCACGCAGCTCACGATGCGCACCTTCCACATCGGCGGAGCTGCATCCAGAGCGGCTGCAGCCAGCAGCGTCGAGGTGCGCAACAAGGGCATCCTCCGCTTCCACCACATCAAGACGGTGCAGCACGAGAAGGGGCACCTGGTGGCCGTGTCACGCTCGGGCGAGATCGGCGTGGTCGATGACTTCGGCCGCGAGCGCGAGCGCTACAAGATCCCCTACGGCGCCGTGATCAGCTTCAAGGAAGGCGACTCGGTCGCGGCGGGGCAGATCGTCGCGACCTGGGATCCGCATACACACCCGGTGATCACCGAAGTGGCGGGGCTGGTGAAGTTCCAGGACTTCGTCGATGGGCTCACGGTGACCTCGCAGGTTGACGAAGTCACCGGCCTCTCCAGCACAGTCGTGCTCGATATGAAGCAGCGCGGCGGCAAGGACTTGCGCGCGACGATCAAGCTCGTGAGCACCAAGGGTAAGGAAGTGACCTTTGCCAACACCGAGATTCCGGCGGTGTACACGCTGCCTCCGGGCGCGCTGGTCAGCCTGGAGGACGGCGCGAAAGTATCGGTGGGCGACGTCATCGCGCGCATCCCGCAGGAGTCTTCCAAGACCCGCGACATCACGGGCGGCCTGCCGCGCGTGGCGGATCTGTTCGAGGCGCGCAAGCCGAAGGACCAGGCGATCCTCGCCGAGAAGACCGGTACGGTCAGCTTCGGCAAGGAGACCAAGGGCAAGCGGCGTCTGATCATCACGAGTGATGACGGTGAGAAGTACGAAGAGCTGATCCCGAAGTGGCGCCAGCTCAACGTCTTCGAAGGTGAGACGGTCGAGCAGGGCGAAGTGATCGCCGA
>VBNY01000093.1:0-13176 GCA_005877705.1 Gammaproteobacteria bacterium | reverse complement strand
GCGCTGCTGCGCGGCGAGCAGCTCGACCGCGCGCGCGCGCTCGACATCAACGATCGCGCGAAGCACGACGGCAAGAAGGCCGCAAGACTTCAGCCGGTACTGCTCGGCATCACCAAGGCCTCGCTCGCGACGGAGTCGTTCATCTCGGCGGCCTCGTTCCAGGAGACGACCCGCGTGCTGACGGAAGCGGCGGTGCGGGGACTGAAGGACGACCTGCGCGGGCTGAAGGAGAACGTCATCGTCGGCCGGCTGATCCCGGCAGGCACGGGCTTCGCGGCCCACGCCTCGCGCCGTCGTAAGACCGAAGGTGTCGAGCGCCGCAGCTTCATGGATGTGGGCGGCGGCCTGCCTGACATCGAGGAGTCGAGTGTCGGAGAGGAGTCCGAGAGCGCGGCGGGCTAAAAACCACGGACTCAGGTGAAGACGGAACGGGCCGGTGAGAGTCGAACCTCTCGCCGGCCCGTTTGCTTTCCGGGTCGGGCGACCCGTGTGTTGCCGCCGCCCGCCGCGAGCTTACTGCTTGTCAAAGACCAGATCTTGATCGATCTTCGCGCCCTTTGAATTCGTTCCGCGATTGGCAAGTGTCAGGGTCTTGCCATCCTTGCTGACAGTGCGGATGGTTTGCTGGACGACTTTGCCGTCCTTCTTCAGTGTGGACCTGCCGCTGTAGGGGCCGGTTCGCGTCACGGCGATGGTGTCGGCATCGGGATTACCGGTCACCGGATAGTCCTTGCCGTCATATTTGGCGGTGAACCTACTGCGGACCGGCTTGCCCTGCGAGTCGACTCCGTCGATGGATTGCTTCACGGAGTCAGCTGACACCTCGTAGGTCCGTATCTGGCTCTTTGGCACCGGGCCGGAGCGGAACTTCGACTTGTCGAGATTGAGATGCCAAGTGCCGTTCAAGGGGTCGGCTTTCTGGGCCGAAGCCTGCCTGCCCGGAATTGCCAGTGCGATCGTGGCTGCGAGTGTGATCACGAATATGAGACGTTTCATGGCCGCTCTCCTCCTCGGGCCGCGATTATGCGCTCCGCAATGCGCTTGAGCATCCTGAGGACATCGACGCGTCACTTCGCGCTCTTGGCCTGCCAGATCTTCAGCATGTCGGGCGAGCCCTGCGCGCGCACTCCGTTGTCGGTCAGGATTTCCTCGGTCGCGGCCACGGCCTCCGAGCGGGAGAACACCAGCGCCTCGCCGCCGCGATTATCGAGCTCGAACGTGACGAACTCGTCCTGCAGGTCGCGCAGCACGGCAACCAGGTGACTCAAGCTGCGCACCCGTGTGCGGTTGATCGAATAGACGACGCTACCGGAGGGGTTCGAATAACCCTTGGAGATCTTATGCGGGAACAGCGGCGAAGAGATGACTACGAGCTCCTCGCGATCGGCATCGGGAGGATCGCCGCGACGCGTCACCAGCGGGCTGCGGATCATGCTCAAGGCGCTCGCCAGCTCGGCGTTGTTGTTGAGGAATTGCAGAAACTGCTGCGTCGCCCGCGAAAACACCAGCGGTCCGTAGATGAAATACGAAGGGTAGTCGCCCCGCAGATCGGAGATCAGCAGCGGGCGTCTGGCGGCGACGGCGAGCTGGATCTGCTGAGGCTTGCCGGCGCGCACGATCGTGAGCGGCACCTTGCTGTCGCTGGCGACTTGCTGGATGAGATAGCGGAAATTCACCCGCAGGTTGCTGCCGAGCTTGATCATGCCCTGATCGTCGATGGGCGTAGCGGCGATGCGCGTGATCACGTCCCATTCCTTGAGCGGGTACGATGCGCTCGTCGCGAGAGGCTGGTGCACGACGACTCCCTGTACGGAGCTGTCGAGCTTCAGAAAGGCGCGCAGGGCAGGATTCTCGAGCGTCTGCAACTCGTCATACATCGCGGGTTTGCCGTCGTAGCGGCCATCGGCAATGTCCTTCAGGAACAGCTCGATCTCCTCGTTCGGAATGATGTAGCCGATGTTCTGCGCGTTGCCGAGGTGGCTGAACGCCAGCCCGATCATCTTGTCGCCCGCGACGGCAGGGCCGCCGCTGTTGCCGGGATTGATGGCGGCGTCGATCTGGATACGCAGGCCCGAGACGGAATGGCTGTAAGGCACGAACTCGATTCGCGAGACGATGCCTTTGGTGATGGACAGTGAGGTGCCGCCCGTGGGGAATCCGTACGCGAGCACGGCGTCCTTGATCTGCGGAAGGGTGCTCGCGCGGGGCAGCGGCGGGCGGGTGTTGAAGAAAGACTCGTCGTCGAGCTTGAGAACCGCAAGATCGATGTCGGGCGCGACGGCCGTGACCGTGGCCGAGATCTTGTCACCGGCCTGATTCGCCTGGATCTGCACCTGGCTGGTGTACAGCACCACGTGCGCATTGGTGAGGATGCGCTTGCCTTCGATCACGACGCCGGAGGCGGTGACTTCCGAGGGCGGCTGCTTGGTCCAGGGCCTGAACAGATCGGGGTAGCGCATCGTGGCGAAAACTTTCACGACCGCATTCTCCGCATCGTGCGCAATGGCAGGAGTGGGCTCTGCAGTCGCGCCCGCCGCCGCTGCGGGGGAGTCGTTCTTGCTCGGCGCCTCAGCCGCCCCTGCAGCCGGGGACGATGCTGAGAGAAAGATCGCGAGCAGACAGCCGCAAAAGGCCGGGAGCTGGGTGCGGGACATTGGCGTCCTGTGCGAGTTGGTCGGCCCCGGGGAAAGCCGCGGTGGGGATTCTGCCACAGATCTCGCGGGCGATTCTCGCGCTGCATATTTAGTTGACTGGGGCAACTATATCGTCAACACTCGCCTCTTCTGCGTCTCGGGAGCGGCCGCGATGCCTGTCTCAGCCGACGAGATTGCCCTGGTCCGCGCTTTCAACCGCGATTACACCCGCCGCATTGGCGTGCTGTCCGCAGGAATGCTGGACAGCCCGTACTCGCTCACCGAAGTGCGCGTGATGTACGAGCTTGCGAATCGCGAAGGCGTCACCGCGGCGGAGCTCGCCGGGGATCTGCGCCTGGACCGTGGCTACTTGAGCCGGATACTGCAAAGATTCCAGGCCAAGAGACTGCTGGCGCGGCAAGCTTCCCGCGCGGATGCGCGCCGACGGCATCTGCGCCTCACCCCGGCCGGCAAGCAGGTATTCGCGCCACTGAACCGCCGCTCACAGGAGCAGGTGCGTGCAATGCTTTGCGGCTTGGACGCCGACCGACGTCGAGTCGTGTTGGACTCGATGCGGGCGATTCACATCGCGTTCACGGCCGGGGAGGGAGGTGACCCTCGTGCCCGGGCGCGTGCGCTGCCGGTCCCGTCCGCACCGGCCGGGACCCGGTCCGAGACCGCTCTGCGCACACATCGTCCGGGTGACATGGGCTGGGTCATCGAACGGCATGGCGAGATCTACTGCAAGGAGTACGGCTGGAACGAGCAGTTCGAAGCCCTGGTCGCGGAAATTACCGCGGAATTCATCCGGAAATTCAATCCGTCCCGGGAGCGCTGCTGGATCGCGGAGCGCGCCGGCCGCCGTTTGGGCTGTATCTTCCTCGTCGCCCAGGACAGCACCACGGCGAAACTGCGGCTATTGTTGGTGGAGCCGCAGGCCCGCGGCCTGGGGCTCGGCCGCACGCTCGTCGCCGAGTGTGTGCGCTTCGCTCGCGCCTCGGGTTATCGCAAGCTGGTGCTGTGGACGCAGGACACTCTGCTTGCAGCTCGTCGCCTTTACGTCGACGCCGGTTTCAGGCGCACGGCCCGGGAGCCTCATCACAGCTTCGGGCACGATCTGGTCGGCGAGACCTGGGAGCTCGATCTGTGGCCCCACGTCGACGTGCCGGTGCCTGGCTGAGACGAACTGATAGAAGATTACGCCTGCACGCTGCTAGAGTCCGCACCGGACCCCAGGAGATACGAGATGAGAGGCTTCTTGATTTCACTCGGTACGGTGGCGGCGGCCTTGCTGACCACCGGCACTGATGCGCAGGCCGCGAGCGCAGTTCCGAAAGACCTCAGCGCCGCGGTCGCCGATCCGGCTCGGCCCGAAGACGACCGCAAGCGCGATGCCGATCGAAAGCCCGCTGAATGCCTCGCTTTCGCGGGACTGCGGCCAGGTCAGAGCGTCGCCGATCTGCTTCCCGGCCGCGGATACTTCACGCGGATCTTCAGCGCGGTTGTCGGACCAAAGGGTCGCGTCTATGCCGTCGCGCCGCCCAAGCGGCCTAACGCTGCGGCGGACGCACCGGAGCCCGCTGCCGCCGTACAGGCGATCGCGGCCGATCCGCACTACAGCAATGTAACCGTCAGCACTCAACGTCTGACGCAGTTGTCACTGCCCGAGCCGGTCGATCTGATCTGGACCTCACAGAACTATCACGACCTTCACAACATTCCGGACATCGAGGTCGGCACCATCGACAAGGCCGTGTTCAATGCGCTCAAGCCAGGCGGCGTGTTCATCGTCCTCGATCACGCAGCGCAAGCGGGTTCGGGGTTCCGCGACACCTCGACGCTGCATCGCATAGATCCGGAAGCTGTGCAGAAGGAGGTCGTTGCCGCCGGCTTCAAGTTCGAAGGCCAGAGCAACGTTCTGCGCAATCCCAACGATCCCCACACCGTCCCGGTGTTCGAGCCCTCGATCCGCGGCAAGACGGACCAGTTCATCCTCAAGTTCCGCAAGCCCAAGTAGCGTTGCGTGAGGCTTGCGCCGGCAGGCCTCAGAGACGCTCGAGCGTCAGGCGGTCGAATTCGCCTCCAAAGTATTTCTGCAGGGCGTCCTGGAAGATCTGGTTGTCGGTTGGGACTTGGGCGAACAAGGTCATGCACGAGCGGAACTTCAAATTGTCGGGATAGCCGAGAATCTGCTCGATCGAGCGCCCCTCCACGAAATTCACCAGCCGAGTGCACTCGCGGAGCCTGGGCCCGAGAAGCGGATGGTTGAGATACGCCTCGGCCTCTTGCCGTGAGGAGATCGCATACCGGATCGCCGTCGGACTGTGACCGAGCCCTGCGATCTGGGGAAAGATGAACCACATCCAGTGGCTTGTCTTGCGCCCCGCACGCAGCTCCGCGCGCACCTGCTCGAACACCGGCTCCTGTGCGTCCACGAATCGCTGCAGATTATGGGGGTCGTGCACGATGTCCGGCGCGGCTAGCGCCTCACCCAGGCATGCCGCGAGCGTCCGTCAAGCGCGCTTGCGGAACACGAACACAAACCGATCGGTCTTGCCGAGCATCGGTGGCTTGTAGGAAATCTGCTCGCGCGCGTCCTCGGGCCTGCGCAGCGCATCGCTCTGGCCGACGAGCTGAAATCCGTGCGCTGCGAAATCGGCTCGCAGACTGCCCGCGTCCGACTTGCCGGTGCCCGGCTTCGCCGAGTGATCCACGACGAGCAGAATTGCGCCGGGTTTCAGCACTCGCGCGACCTCGTCGAGCACCTTGCTCGGGTCCATTTTCGGCCAGGTGCCCGCGGAGTCGGTCCAGTACAGATCGTGATACACCTTGACCAGCAGCGCCGCATCCAAGGACGCATCCGGCAGCTCCAGATGCTCCAGATCCATGGTGCGATGCTCCACGTTGGGCAGCTTGGCCAGCCTCTTCTGCCAGCCGTTGTCGCTCCAGTGGTCGTACGCCGAATTGTTGAGCAGCAGTACGTGCCCCCTGGGACCGACGATGTAGCTGAGCAGCTCACTGTAGTACCCGTCGCCCGCCAGCACGTCGGCGACACGCATGCCGGGACCGATGTTGCTCAGGCGCAGAACATCTGCCGGATGATCCAGGGCGTCGCGCTTGAGATCCGCGGCGCTGCGCCCGGGGTGGTGGACGGCGGAGTCGTAGATATCGGCCGCCTGCGCTGAGGCGCTGCCGGTAATTCCAGCCGCGGCGAGCGCCATGCAAGCAAGCAGGCTGTGGATCCTCGAGATCGATACGGACATGTCTTCACCCCCGCCGTTACCAGATGCGTCCGAGCCGCGGCTCATGCAGCAGTCGCCGCAGCAGTGGTCGCCGCGATCCGCCTGGGATTGTGTCCCCGTGCACGGCCAACGGTCCAGGTGGCGGAACGGGACGGGACTCCGCCTTCGGGGTAGCGTGGCGCAGTGGGCAAACCCTAAGCCGGTTGACACTCCCCGCCCCCGTACCTAGAATCGCCGGCCTTTATCGGACCGGCCCTTACTGCACGCCGGCACCGAAAACAGCGACTTACAAGCACCGGGCCGCCTCCTGCAGGCGGCCCGGTCGTCTTCTAGGCGCTCATCGCACGAGAGTCACGCTCTGCAGTCCATGTGCGAGCGGGCACTCCGGGCAGTTGGAGACAAGCGAAGCATGGCGACTACGGGTCAGCTCATCCGGCAACCGCGCCGGACGAAGGCAGAAAAGACGAAGGTGCCGGCGCTCGGGGCATCCCCTCAGAAGCGCGGCGTCTGCACGCGCGTCTACACGACGACCCCAAAGAAGCCGAATTCGGCCCTCCGCAAGGTCTGCCGTGTGCGCCTGACCAATGGCTACGAGGTAACGAGCTACATCGGCGGTGAGGGCCACAATCTTCAGGAGCACTCGGTAGTGCTCATCCGCGGCGGTCGCGTGAAGGATCTCCCGGGCGTGCGCTATCACACCGTTCGCGGCACGCTGGACTGCGCGGGTGTGGGCGAGCGCAAGCAGGGCCGGTCCAAGTACGGCGCGAAGCGCCCGAAGACCTAAGGGGTACCAGACATGTCCCGTCGAGCCCAAGCTCCGGTCCGTACGATTCTCCCGGACCCGAAATTCAACAACGAGATGCTTGCCAAATTCATGAACGTCGTCATGAAGAACGGCAAGAAGTCTGCCGCCGAGCGCATTATCTATGGTGCGCTCGACCGGATCGCGGACAAGACCGGCAAGAAGGGGCCGGAGGCGATTGACGTCCTGTCCACCGCTCTCGACAACGTCAAACCGGTGGTCGAGGTGAAATCGCGCCGAGTCGGCGGCGCCACGTACCAGGTCCCGGTTGAGGTGCGGGCTACTCGCCGCCAGACATTGGCCATGCGCTGGGTCATCGAGGCGGCTCGTGACCGGAGCGAGAAATCCATGGCGTTTCGGCTGGCGCACGAGCTGATGGATGCCGCGGAGAACCGCGGCGCCGCCGTCAGGAAACGTGAGGACACCCATCGCATGGCGGAGGCCAACAAGGCCTTCGCGCACTACCGCTGGTAGAGCCGGCGGGCCCACTCAAGGCCTCAAGAGGCCTCCAGATAAAGGATATTCACTGTGGCACGCGCGACGCCCATCGAGCGCTACCGGAACATCGGCATCTCCGCGCACATCGACGCGGGGAAGACGACTACGACCGAGCGCATCCTGTTCTACACCGGTGTCTCGCACAAGATCGGTGAGGTCCACGACGGCGCAGCCATCATGGACTACATGGAACAGGAGCAGGAGCGGGGTATCACCATCACGGCGGCCGCGACGACCTGCTTCTGGAAGGGGATGGACAGCAGCTACCCCGAGCACCGCATCAATATCATCGACACGCCGGGGCACGTCGACTTCACCATCGAGGTAGAGCGTTCCCTGCGTGTGCTCGACAGCGCCGTGGCGCTGTTCTGCGCGGTTTCCGGCGTGCAGCCGCAGTCGGAAACGGTCTGGCGGCAGATGAACAAGTACCGCGTGCCGCGCATCGCGTTCGTCAACAAGATGGACCGCGCCGGCGCCAACTTCTTCCGCTGCCTCGAGCAGATCAGGAGCCGCCTGCGCGGCAACCCCGTCCCGATCCAGATTCCGATCGGCGCGGAGGAGGGCTTCGAGGGCGTCGTCGACCTGGTGCGCATGCAGGCCATCTACTGGGACATGGAGACCCAGGGAATGAAGTTCGAGTACCGCGACATCCCGGCGAATCTGCAGGCGCAGGCCGATGAGTACCGCGCCAAGATGATAGAGGCGGCGGCGGAGGCGAACGATGCCTTGATGAACAAGTACCTCGAGGGCGAGGAGCTCTCCGCCAAGGAAATCCGCGCCGGCCTGCGCGAGCGCTCGATCAAGAACGAGATCGTGCTGTGCATGTGCGGCACCGCCTTCAAGAACAAGGGCGTGCAGGCGCTGCTCGATGCGGTCATCGAGTTCATGCCCTCGCCGGTCGAGATGCCGGACGTCAAGGGCATCAACTACCGCGGCGAGCCGGCCACCCGCAAGGCGAGTGACGAGGAGCCGTTCGCCGCGCTCGCCTTCAAGATCCTGAACGATCCGTTCGTCGGCAATCTCACGTTCTTCCGTGTGTACTCGGGCACCCTCAATTCCGGGGACACCGTCTACGTGCCCAGCAAAGACAGGAAGGAACGCATCGGCCGTCTGCTGCAGATGCACGCCAGCGATCGCACCGAAATCAAGGAGGTGCGCGCGGGCGACATCGCGGCCGCCGTCGGCCTGAAGGACGTCATCACCGGCGATACGCTGTGCGACCTCGAGAAGATCATCACGCTCGAGAAGATGGAGTTCCCCGAACCGGTCATCTCAGTGGCGGTGGAGCCCAAGACGAAGGCGGACCAGGAGAAGATGGGCCTGGCGCTGCAGCGCCTGGCGAAGGAAGACCCCTCGTTCCGCGTCAGCACCGACCAGGAGTCAGGCCAGACGATCATCGCCGGGATGGGCGAGCTGCACCTGGAAATCATCGTCGATCGCATGAAGCGGGAGTTCAAGGTCGAGGCGAACGTGGGCAAGCCGCAGGTGGCCTACCGCGAAACCATCCGCTCCAAGGTGGAGCAGGAAGGCAAGTTCGTGCGCCAGTCGGGCGGCCGCGGCCAGTACGGCCATGTGTGGCTCAGGCTGGAGCCGAGAACCGTACCGAAGGAATACATTCCCGGCGTCGGGAAGGGTTTGGAATCGGTCCTCGGTTCCGGCGTGCTGGCCGGCTTTCCTGTGGTGGATCTCAAGGTGACCCTGATCGATGGCGCCTATCACGATGTCGACTCCTCGGCGCTCGCTTTTGAAATCTGCGCGCGCGCGGCATTGCGCGAGGCGCTGCAGAAAGGCTCTCCGGTGCTGCTCGAGCCGATCATGAAGGTCGAGGTCGTGACACCCGAGGAGTACTCGGGCGACATCATCGGTGACCTCAACCGCCGGCGCGGCCAGATCACGGGCATGGACGAGACCCCGGCGGGCAAGGCGATCAGCGCCGATGTGCCGCTGTCGGAGATGTTCGGCTACGCCACGACCGTGCGCTCCATGAGCCAGGGTCGCGCGACCTTCACGATGGAATTTGCGAAGTACATCGAGGTGCCGCCGAACATCGCGGATGGCATCATCAAGAAGTAACTGAGGAAATACTTCCATGTCCAAAGAGAAATTTCAGCGCGTCAAGCCGCACGTGAACGTGGGGACGATCGGACACGTGGACCACGGCAAGACGACGCTGACGGCGGCGCTGACGAAGGTGATGGCGGAGACCTACGGCGGGACGTTCGTGGCGTACGACCAGATTGACAAGGCCCCGGAGGAGAAGGCGCGCGGGATCACGATCTCGACGGCGCACGTGGAGTACCAGAGCGCCAAGCGGCACTACGCGCACGTGGACTGCCCGGGCCATGCCGACTACGTGAAGAACATGATCACGGGAGCGGCGCAGATGGACGGGGCGATTTTGGTGGTGTCGGCGGCGGATGGGCCGATGCCGCAGACGCGCGAGCACATTTTGCTGGCGCGCCAGGTGGGGGTGCCGTACATCGTGGTGTACATGAACAAGGCGGACATGGTCGATGACAAGGAGCTGCTGGAGCTGGTGGAGATGGAGGTGCGGGAGCTGTTGACGGTGTACAAGTTTCCCGGGGAGAAGACCCCGATCATCATTGGCTCGGCGCTGAAGGCGTTGGAGGGGGACAAGAGCGAGATCGGGGTGCCCTCGGTGGTGAAGCTGGTGGAGGAGATGGATCGGTACATCCCGGTGCCGAAGCGCGAGGTGGAGAAGCCGTTTTTGATGCCCGTGGAGGATGTGTTTTCGATCTCCGGGCGGGGCACGGTGGTCACGGGGCGCATCGAGCGCGGGGTGATCAAGGTGAACGATGAGGTGGAGATCGTGGGCTTGAGGCCGACGCAGAAGACCATCTGCACGGGGGTGGAGATGTTCCGCAAGCTGCTCGATGAGGGGCAGGCGGGGGACAACGTGGGGGTGCTGCTGCGGGGCACGAAGCGCGAGGAAGTCGAGCGCGGGCAGGTGCTGGCCAAGCCCGGGAGCATCACTCCGCACACGCAGTTTGAGTGCGAGGTGTACGTGCTGACCAAGGAGGAGGGCGGGCGGCACACGCCGTTTTTCAAAGGGTACCGGCCGCAGTTTTACTTTCGCACCACCGATGTGACGGGCACGATCGAGTTGCCGGGCGACACGGAGATGGTGGTGCCGGGCGACAACATCAAGATGACGGTGGATCTGATCAGCCCGATTGCGATGGAAGAGGGTCTGCGCTTTGCGATCCGCGAGGGCGGCAAGACCGTCGGCGCCGGCGTCGTCGCCAAGATATTGAAGTAGAGATGTCCGCTGAAATTGCCGCAGGCGATCTCGCAGACTCAACGGCTTGCCTCGCGGGCGATGGAGTGATGTCCGCTGAAATTGCGGTAGGTAGCAACGTAGATACGCAGCGAGCAAAAACCACGCTTTTTGCTCGCGGGCGACGGAGTGATGTCCGCTGAAATTGCCGCAGGCAATTTCAGCCAATGAACGTAGGCCAGTAGCTCAATTGGCAGAGCGGCGGTCTCCAAAACCGCAGGTTGGGGGTTCGATTCCCTCCTGGCCTGCCATCGGTTGATATGACAGACGAAATCAAAGCCCAGGACGCCGGTGCGTCGGACAAGGTGAAGCTCGCCGCGGCGGTGCTGATCGTGCTCGCAGGCGTTGCGGGCTACTACCTGCTCGGCGCCCAGGCGGCGTGGCTGCGCTGGCTCCCAGTGCTCGGCAGTCTCGTGCTCGCCGCGCTTGTGATCGCCTGGTCGCACTACGGCACCGAGTTCTGGCAGTTCGTCATGGATGCGCGCGTCGAGCTGCGCAAGATCGTCTGGCCGAGCCGCGAGGAGACCGGCAAGACAACGCTGGTCGTTTTCGTGTTCGTGCTGGTCGCCGGGGTCTTCTTCTGGCTGCTCGATCTGGCGCTGGCGTGGGCCACGCGGGCCTTCACCGGACAGGGAGGCTAGGCAAGTGGCGCTCAGGTGGTATGTGGTGCATGCATATTCGAATTTCGAGCACCGGGTGGCGGAGTCGCTCAAGGAGCGCATTCGCCGCGCGGGGCTCGAGCCTAAGTTCGGCGAGATCCTGGTCCCGACCGAAGAAGTCGTCGAGATGCGCGACGGCCAGAAGAGAAAGAGCGAGCGTAAATTCTATCCCGGCTACGTGCTGGTGCAGATGGAGATGGACGAGGACACCTGGCATCTGGTGCGCGACGTGCCGAAGGTGCTCGGGTTCATCGGCGGCACGCCGGAGAAGCCCGCGCCCATCACGGACAAGGAGGCGATGCAGATCCTGCGCCGTGTGGAGGAAGGGGTGGACAAGCCGCGGCCGAAGGTGTTGTTCGAGCCGGGCGAGGTCGTGCGCGTGGTGGATGGCCCGTTCAACGATTTCAACGGCCTTGTGGAGAGCGTGAACTATGAGAAGAACCGCCTGCAGGTGGCGGTGCAGATTCTGGGGCGCTCGACGCCCGTCGAATTGGACTTCTCACAGGTGGAGAAGGCTTGAATTGATGTCCGCTGAAATCGCCGCAGGCGATTTCAGCCCACGGATCACGGGGAGCCAGCGCGGCGTTTGCACCCGGACAGAGGTTTGGCATGGCAAAGAAGGTTCAGGGCTACATCAAGCTGCAGGTGCCGGCGGGCTCCGCGAACCCCTCGCCGCCCATCGGGCCGGCGTTGGGCCAGCAGGGCGTGAACATCATGGAGTTCTGCAAGCAGTTCAATGCACAGACCCAGAAGATAGAGAAGGGCTTGCCGATCCCGGTGGTCATCACCGTGTACAGCGACCGCAGCTTCACCTTCGTGATGAAGACGCCGCCGGCTGCGGTGCTGATCCGCAAGGCGATCGGCATCGAGAAGGGCAGCGGCGCGCCCAACACCAACAAGGTGGGCAAGATCACGCGCAAGCAGCTCGAGGAGATCGCCAAAATGAAGCAGCCCGACCTCACGGCTGCCGATCTGGAGGCCGCCGTCCGCACGATCGCCGGCAGCGCGCGCAGCATGGGCGTCGAAGTGGAGGGAGTCTGACCATGGGCGTGGCAAAGCGTGTAAAGGCCTGGAAGGCGAAGCTGACTCCCGGCAAGCAATACCCGGTCGAGGAGGCGCTGAAGCTGGTGAAGGAGTTCGCGACGGCGAAGTTCGCCGAGTCGGTGGATGCCGCCGTGAATCTCGGCATCGACGCGAGCAAGTCGGACCAGCAGGTGCGCGGCTCGACGGTGATGCCGCACGGCACCGGCAAGACAGTGCGCGTTGCGGTGTTCACCTCGGGCAAGAATCAGGAGTTGGCCAAGGCCGCGGGCGCCGACATCGTCGGACTGGAAGATCTCGCGGCGAAGGTGAAAGCGGGCGAGATCAACTTCGATCGCGTGATCGCCAGCCCCGATGCCATGCGCATCGTCGGTCAGCTCGGCCAGATCCTCGGTCCGCGCGGACTCATGCCCAACCCCAAGGTCGGCACGGTGACCCCGGATGTCGCCACGGCGGTCAAGAACGCCAAGGCGGGGCAGGTGACCTACCGCGTCGACAAGGCCGGGATCATCCATTGCCGGATCGGCAGGGCGAACTTCGAGCTGAACGCGCTGAAGGAGAACCTCGCGGCGCTGCTCGCGGACCTGCAGAAGGCGAAGCCTGCCGCATCGAAAGGCCAGTATCTGAAGCGCATCACCGTGTCTTCGACGATGGGACCCGGTGTCGTGATCGATCAGACGAGTCTGGCGGCTGAAAGCCGCCATTGAACGAATTGAATTGATGCGGGCCCGCGCTCTCAGGTCGTAAAGGGGCGCGAGCCATCATCGAAGACCGCAGGCGAGGGACGGGTCTGGACCCGCGCCCTCTTAATGGCCGCCTGCGCAGATGGTGAACCGCTGTTCGCATCGAGGATGCTCCTCGGGGCGTGGAGGTCGCCGTCGCCTGATGAGGAGAGACGAAAATGGCACTTAATCTGGAAGACAAGAAGGCGCTCGTGGCTGAGGTGGCCGAAGTGGCAGCGCATGCCCAGTCGGTCGTGGCCGCGGAGTACCGCGGGCTTACG
>VBNY01000092.1 GCA_005877705.1 Gammaproteobacteria bacterium | reverse complement strand
GGAGACGCGCTCCCCAAAGTATGCACTCGAGCCACGCTTCGCGAAGATTGCGAAAATCTCGTCCGCGACGCTCATTGTTGCGCCTCGCGCGCGAGCCGGCGCCGCAGCAGCGCGGTCTCGCCGTAGACGCTGTCGCGAGTGAGATAGCAGCCGCGCAGATGGCGGGGATACCGGGCGGACGAGTAGCCCTTGCGGCCGTGCAGGATCCGTTGATTGTCGAAGACAACCACACTCCCGCCATCAAGTTTGAGCTGCAACTGGAAGCGGGCATCGCGCAGCAGTGCACCGAAGCGCCGGTAAGCGGCGTAGTAGGGTCGCGTGTCACTGGCTGAGAGGCGCAGCGGCGCTATCGAGCGGCTGTTGTAATGCACAGCCGTGACGTCGCCGCGGGCGGACAACTGGATCAGAGGTCTCTCCGCGTACAGTTCCGCATCCTTCGACCGGTAAAGAAACGGCACGGGAGTCTGCGTCAACCGGCTGAATGCGTCCGGCTCGATGGCGCGCAGCCGCTCTGCGATCGCGAAGCCGTCCGCGAACAGGCTTTCGCCGCCTGCCGGAGACGCAACGAGGACATGCAGCGCTTGAAAGCCGGGCACCGGCTCGCGATAAGGGTTGTCAGTGTGCAGGCCGAGGCCGAAATCGGAGTACGCGAGATTCTCGGGTTGCGGAACCGACCGGACGTCAAACACCAGTCCGTAGTTGGTCTCGGCGATCCGGCCGATCAGCGCCATGGCTTCGAGGATCGCCGCCTCGTTGCAGGGTACGCTGCTCACGAACGCGATGCCATCCTGCAGCAGGCGCGTCAGCCACGCGAGGCGCGCGGCCGCATCGCTCTGCGCTTCCGCCAGCGTGGTCCATGCCAAGTCCCGCGGCGCATCGACAGCTGCGCCTTCAAGCCACAGCCGGGTCGCAAGCTCCGGCCTCTGACGAGCACGATCCGCAGCGTGCTCCAACAGCCATACGAGATCAAACGACGTCCGCTGGGATTCGCCCTCCCACTCGATGACCACTACCCCGTCACGGGCCACGGCCGAGCGTATCCTGGGGTCCTCCGGCAGGTCTGTAACGTCGATGAGTCGCTGGCCGCTGTGCGGGTCGCGGTCATCGGGGCGATTGTCGCGCAGCCACAGGCCCGCGAACTCGCTCACCGCGCCGTTCGTCCAGTCGACTCGCAGCGCCGCGGGTGTCGCGGATACGTTCTGCACCGACGGTGGTTTACTCATGAGACATGACGCCCTGCTGCGCGGGCCGCTGCGCCAAGCGCTAGCAGATAACCTGCGCCGAGCGCTGACAAGGCGCTGACGGAGGCCAGCACCACAAACACGCCTTGCCAGCCGAAGGCGACCGAGATTCTTGCGACGCTATCCCCCGCGAGTACGCCACCCAGGTAGCCCACGGAGTCGATGATACCCGATGAGACGGCACCCGCCTGCTTGCCCCCCAAGTCGAGCGCGAAGGCGCCACCCAGATACGAATAGGGTCCGAGCAGGCAGAAGGCAATCACACCGATCGTCACTACAGGGAACGCGGACCCCGACGAGGTGGCGTGCACGGACATCAGAACCACGAGGGCCACGGCGGTCGCCGCGAGGCCGACAAATAGGAGCAGCGAGCGCCCATTCACCCCGAGGCGGTCGCTGAGCCAGCCTGAAACCAGCACGGACACCGCGCCGACGCCCGGAAAGATCGCACTCATACTCGCCGCGCCGCCCGCGCCGTAACCCACATAGTCCTGCAGATAGACGGGAGTCCACATATTGAAGGTCTCGCGGACCACGGTGCAACCAAGCGACAAGAGGCAGACGAGCGCAAACGTACGGCTTCGAAGCAGCGGCCCCAGCAGGGCAGCCAGGGTCGGCGGCCGCGCCTCTGTCTCGCCAAACAAGTTGAGAGGGTTGGCCTTTGCCTCGCCGTGACCTGCCTCGACACGCGACTCACGCAGGAACAATAGGTTGGCGATCAACAGCGCGCCCACCACCGCCGCCGCGAAGTAGAACAGGGCGCGCCAACCGCAGCCGTGCTGGATCAGCATCCCCATGAACTGCCGCGCGGCCGCATCTCCGATCAGATAGCTGGTACTCAAGATACCGAGGATCGTGCCGTAGACGGAGTAGTCGAACCACTTCGAGGAAACCTTGATGAGCCCCGCCCACCCAAGCGACTGCGTGAGCCGGTTTCCGATCCACGCCATGGTGAAGAGCGGCAGCGTGGCTCCCGTCGCGAACAGCAACGTGAAGGCTGTCGGGCCGGCGAGCGCGATCAGGAAGTTGGGTCGGCCGCCCCAGAAATCCCCGAGCCAGCCCAGGAACAACTTGCCGAGTGCGTAGGCCAGCACGCCAAACGAGCTCATCGTGCCGATGCGCACGATTGCCTCGCTGTGGCTGACACCGTGCGTGCCGAGCTCCTGGATCAGGAGCGGCGTTGCCACCGAGAGGTCGGCCCGGCAGAAGTAGCAAGCTGCGTAACCCCCGAACAGGAGCATCACGGTCGTCATCTGCCGGCGCAGACGGGATCGAGCCTGTGCGCTTCGCAGAGCGTTGGAGTATATCTTATTATATATCAATCAGATATAAGTATTATTTTATGTGAATTCTATATACAGCTCGCGATCGATTCGACTCGAACACTGCGCGCCTGCCCGCGCATCGTGCCGAGTATAGAATCTGCGGCCACGACCTTTTATGAATCATCATCAGGCTTTTTTATGGACCATCAGCAGCGTCCCGTGAACGCGTCCCCAGCGCCAGCTCAGCGGACCCAATGAAACATCTCCTCACCGGCTTGCTCATGCTCGGCGTGGTGCTCGCGGGAACCGCCGCAGCCGACGATACCAAACTGCGCATCATCACCTGGGCCGATTACGTGCCCGCCGACGTCGTCGCGCTGTTCAAGAAAGAGACCGGCATTCAGGCCGAAGTGACGCTGTCGAACAATGAAGAGATGATTTCGAAATTGCGCGCCACCGGCGGTGCGGGCTACGACCTCGCGCAACCCTCACAGGATCGCATCACCGGCGTGCAGCGCGAATTCGGCATCTACAGACCGATCGATCTGACCCGCGTCAAGGTCGAGCAGTTTCGACCGGAAATCCTCGAGATCACGCGCAAAATCACCACCCTGGACGGAAAACTCTACGGCCTGCCCTACCTGTGGGGAGCCGAAGGCCTGGTCGTCAACAGCAAGCGCGCCAAAATCGCCGACTACCCGGATCTGTGCCGCCCGGACCTGAAGGGCAAGACATCCATGCGGCTGCGGCGCCCGACGCTGATGGCGTTCGCCTTCGCCTCCGGCAAGGATCCGTTTGCACTTTACGGCGATCCCAAAGCCTATACTGCGCTCATGGAGAGCGTCGGCAGTACGCTCGCCGCCTGCAAGAGCAACGTGCGCTTCTTCTTCGACAACAAGGACCAGCTGTTGAATGGCATACGCTCCGGCGAAGTCGTCGCGGCGATGATGTGGGATACCGGCGGCTGGACGCTGAATCGCGAGAACCCCGAAATTCAGTTCGTCGTTCCGAGGTCCGGGGCGCTCGGCTGGCTCGACACCTTCGCCCTGCCCGCCAGAGGCCGCAACGAGGCGGGGGTGTACGCGTGGATCAACTTCACGATGCGTCCCGACATCGCCGCCAGAATCACTCGCAACGTCGGCAACTGGACGGCGGCTAAAGGCACCGAGCAACTGGTGAATCAGAGAATGCGGGCGCAGTACAACGCGAGCTTCCCGGAGGGGGCCTTCAAGGGCATCAAGTGGTACCCGGCGATCCCCCCGGGCCTCGAGCAGATGGAGGGTCGCATCCTCGATCGCGTCAAGGCCGCCAATTGAGCACTCCAGACCTCGCCGTCGAGCATCTGATCAAGTCCTACGCCGAACATCGCGCGGTCGACGACCTGTCGTTCAGCGTCGAGCGCGGCAGCTTCTTTTCCATTCTCGGACCTTCGGGATGCGGCAAAACGACGCTGCTGAGGATGATTGCCGGCTTCGCCGTGCCGGACGGGGGCGACATCCTGATCGGCGGACGCAACATGCAGGGCGTCGGACCTAATCGCCGCCCGGTCAATATGATCTTTCAGCAGCTTGCACTGTTTCCGATGATGTCGGTGGGTGAGAACGTCGCGTTCGGCCTGGCGCGCCGTGGCATCGACAAGACAGAGCGCAGGCGCCGTTCGCAGGCCATGCTGCAACGGGTCGGTCTCGCCGGCGCCTCGCACAAGCGCGTGGATGAGCTGTCAGGCGGTCAGCGGCAGCGCGTCGCGATCGCTAGATGCCTGGTGATGGAGCCCACTCTGCTGCTGCTGGATGAACCGCTCGGCGCGCTCGATCTGAAGCTGCGCGAACACATGAAAATCGAGCTCAAGCAGCTACAGGCCGCGTTCGGCACCACCTTCGTCTACATCACGCACGACCAATCCGAGGCGCTGGTGCTCTCCGATCACGTGGCGGTGATGAACCGCGGCCGCTTCGAGCAACTCGGCACGCCGCAGGCACTCTACTACGAGCCGGCGACTGCATTCGTCGCCGGTTTCGTGGGTGCCAACAACCGCATCGGCGGACGCCTCACCGGCAATGATGGCGAAATCGCCGAGCTCACGACCGCAGACGGCTGGCGGCTGCACGCCCGCAAGGGC
>VBNY01000091.1 GCA_005877705.1 Gammaproteobacteria bacterium | reverse complement strand
ATGACGAACGCGTCCTGGATGGACGACACCTTCTTATTCAGAGCCGCCGCGATCGCGTGGGCGGACAGCTCGCGGGAGGTGCGTTTATCCGCATCATCGAGCGGGAAAAAGATGAGTCCGGCGCTCGAGCTCGCAGTGAAGCCATTGACCGACATGCCGGCGAACGCCACGGCGTGGGCCACGCCGGGTTGCTTGAGGCCGAATTCGCTGATCCGGCGCGTAACCGAGTCGGTGCGATCGAGAGATGCGGCCGGCGGAAGCTGCGCGACCGCGACGAGGTACTGCTTGTCCTGGTCCGGGATGAACCCTGACGGCACGGCGGCAAAACCAAAGTAAGTCAACACAACCAGCCCGGCGTACACCGTTAGCGCAATGCCGCTACGGCGCATCGTCGACGTCAGCGCGCGCGAATAGCCGTTGCCCGCCGCGGTGAAGCCGCGATTGAAGCGCTGGAAGAAACGGCCGAGGATCCGATCCATCAGCCGCGACAGGCCGTCCGGTTTCGCGCCGTGGGGCTTGAGCAGCACGGCCGCGATCGCCGGCGAGAGCGTCAGCGAGTTGAACGCGGAGATCACCGTGGAAATCGCGATGGTGAGCGCGAACTGGCGGTAGAACTGGCCGGTGAGGCCGCTCACGAACGCAACCGGGCCGAACACTGCGACGAGAACGAGTGTGATGGCGATGATGGGACGGGTCACCTCGCTCATCGCCACCTTCGTGGCCTCGCGAGGCGACAGTCCTTCCGCTATGTGGCGCTCCACGTTCTCGACGACGACGATGGCATCGTCCACCACGATGCCGATGGACAGGACGAGTCCGAACAGCGACAGCGTATTGATGGAGAAGCCGAACGCGAGCAGCACCGCGAAGGTGCCGATGACGGACACGGGAACGGCGATCAGGGGAATGAGCGAGGCGCGCCACGTCTGCAGGAAGACGATGACGACCAGCACGACGAGCGCGATGGCTTCCAGCAGCGTGTGCAGGACCGCATCTATCGACTGGCGCACGAACTGCGTGGGGTCATAGAGAATGCCGTAGTCCACTCCCTCGGGAAAGTTCTTCTTGAGCTCTTCCATCGTCTTGCGGACGTTGGAGGAAAGCTCGAGCGCATTGGCTCCGGGCGACTGGAACACCGGGATGGCGAGCGAGGGCTTGTTGTCGAGGAAGCTGCGGATGCCGTACGCCTGGGCACCCAACTCGATGCGCGCAACGTCGCCCAGCGTGACGATCTGGCCGTCTGCGCCCGTCTTGACGATGATCTCGCGGAACTGCTGTTCGTCGGTGAGGCGGCCCGCGGCATTCAGCGCGATCTGGAATTCTGCGTTGTTCGAGGGTGGCGCGCCGAGCTGGCCCGCCGCAACCTGGACGTTCTGCTCGCGGATCGCGGCCACGACATCGCCGGCCGTCAGATTGCGCACGGCGAGTTTCTGCGGATCGAGCCAAACCCGCATCGAGTAGTCGCCGCCGCCGAATACCTGCACATCACCCATGCCCGGCAGCCGCGCCAGCACGTCCTTGATATTCAGCACCGCGTAGTTGCGCAGATAGAGCGAGTCGTAGCGCCCGTTGGGGGAGGTCAGGTTGACGACCAGGGTGAGGTTGGACGAGGCTTTGACAGTGTTGACGCCGAGATTGCGCACTTCCACAGGCAGACGCGGCAGGGCCTGAGAAACCCGGTTTTGCACCTGCACCTGCGCGCGGTCGATATCCGCGCCGATGCGGAATGTCACCGTGAGAGTCAACGCCCCATCCATCGTCGAGGTCGAGGACATATAGAGCATATCTTCGACGCCGACGATCGCCTGCTCGAGCGGCGCGGCCACCGTGTCGGCGATGACTTTCGGGTTCGCGCCCGGATAGGACGCATGCACGACCACTTGCGGCGGTACGACCTCCGGATACTCGCTGATCGGTAGTCTGAACAGCGCGATGAGGCCTGCGATCGTGATGAACGTCGAGATGACGCCCGCGAATATCGGGCGTTCGATGAAGAAGTTCGAGAGGTTCACCGTAGGTCCTTATCTATTGGCCGGTTGGGCAGGCGGGTTTTCGCTTGACCAGCATCACTCGTTTTGCGCCAGGAGCCGGTTGCGGGCCGCGCTGCCGTCGTGCGGATGCTCACCCATGGCGACCCGTTGCGGTGTGATCGGCGAGCCGGGACGGACGCGTTGCAGACCGTTCACTACGATTGTGTCGCCCGGTGACAGCCCTTCACGTACGACGCGCAGGCCGTCCACGATCGGGCCGAGCTTGACCGGCCGGTACTCGACCTTGTTGTCCTTGCCGACAAAAAGCACGTACTTCACGCTCTGGTCCGTACCCACCGCGCTGTCGTTGATGAGCAGCGCGTTGTACGTGCCGCTTCCCGGGAGCTTGACTCGCGCGAACATACCCGGCGTGAACCGACGATCGGGGTTGTCGAGCGCGCCACGCGCGCGTACGGTTCCGGTCGCGGGATCGATCTCGTTGTTGACGAAGACCATCGAACCCTCGTGCGGATAGCCGGCCTCATCGGCGAGCCCAACCCACACTGGATGCCGAACGCTGTCGTGTCCGCTCGCGCGCGAGAACTCCATGAATTTCAGGTACGCCTGCTCATCGCCCTCGAAGGAGACGTAGATCGGGTCGATCGAGACCAACGTGGTCAGGAGTGTCTGGCCGGGCGTCACGAGATTGCCGGCCGTGACTTCGGCGCGGCCGACTACGCCCGAAATGGGCGCCGTGACACGCGTGAACTCGAGGTTCAACGCTGCCGAGTCGACGGCCGCCGCAGCGGCGTCGACATTCGCAGTGGCCTGCTCCGTGCCGGCCGTTCGCGTGTCGAACTCCTCCCGCGAGATCGCGTGGGATTCGAGCAGCTTGACCGCCCGATCACGCTCCGACTTGGAGAGCTCCAGCTGCGAGCGCGCTTGTGCCAGTTGAGCCTTGGCACGCTTCAAGTCTGCCTCGTACGGGCGCGGATCGATCACGAGCAGCACATCGCCTTTCTTTACTTCCCGGCCCTGTACGAAGTTGATGGACGCGATGTAGCCCGATACGCGGGGGCGCAGCTCGACGCGCTCCACCGCCTCGAAGCGGCCCGTCAGCTCTTCGAACTCCGTGACCTGACGCGAGAGGACCTGGGCCACACTGACCTGCGGCGCCGGAGGCGGAGCCTGCGCAGCCTCGTTGCGGGCGCAAGCGGCCAAGGTCAGCGCAGCTACAGAGATGGCGGCGAGCTTTAATAACGAGTAGCGCATGAAGTGTTCCCTCAGTTGGTCCATAACCACTAGATTGCAAGACGGTGGGGTGCGTCTGAGTCCGACGCTTAGGGTGCAAATTGTGGTGCTCGCGAGAGGTTTTGGAAATTCTCCACGCGGAGGGCAGTCGCGGCATCCGGTGGCGGGTAGTCGCCTACCTCTTTAGGGAGAGGGTGCGTCGTCCGCTCGTCCCGCGGGCTCCGGCGGAGCTGTCGGTCTCCCTTGATCTCAAGGATCAGATCGGCGCGTAGAGGCTTGACGCGTCTGCGGTCGGCATGTACAAAACCGAATAGTTATATAACCATTGGGTATATCACTATGGCAGCGGACCGCTTGAGCGCGACCCTGTCCGCGCTGGCCGACCCCACGCGGCGCGCGATTCTCGCCCGGCTCACGACCGGCGAGGCGAGCGTAACGGAGCTCGCGAAGCCCTTCGACATGAGCCAGCCGGCGATCTCCAAGCACCTGAAGGTGTTGGAACGCGCCGGGCTCATCACCCGCGGCCGCGAGGCGCAGTGGCGTCCTTGCCGTCTGCAAGCGGCTCCGCTCAGGGAGCTTGCCCACTGGCTCGCGGACTACCGCCGCTTCTGGGAGCAGACCTTCGATCGCCTGGACGGCTACCTGCGCAACCTGCAAGTGAAAGCGAGGAAACATGGCCGAAAGGAGAGATAGCTCCGTCGCGAGCACCGCGGATCGGGAGATCGTGATCACGCGCCTCATCGCCGCGCGCCGCGAACTGGTGTTCGAGGCATGGACCGATCCCAAACACCTCCCGGAATGGTGGGGACCCAACGGTTTCACGACGACCACTCAGGAGATCACCGTAAAGCCTGGCGGAGTGTGGCGCTTCATCATGCACGGCCACGGCATGGACTTTCAGAACCGCATCGTCTACATCGAGATCGTGAAACCCGATCGCCTCGTCTACTCCCATGGGGCAGAAGAGGCCGACCCTCATCAATTTCACGTGACCGTGACCTTCGAAAACCAGGGCGGCAAAACCCTGGTCACGATGCGAAGCGTGTTCCCGTCGGCCGCACAGCGCGACAAGGTGGTCAAGGAATACAAAGCGATCGAGGGCGGAAATCAGACCCTGGACCGACTCGAGCGGCATCTGGCGACCATGCGCCCGAAGACAGACTGAAGAGGTCGAGCGCAGGGGTACCTCTGAAGTCCTGGAATTCGGGACTCGGCTGGGTGCTCTGCGCTTCCTTCCAGGCACGAACGCGCGCAGAATCAAAAGCTTAGCGCGGCCCTTGCTTGACGGGTCATGCGCCGGCCGGTCTAATACGCGCCCCTCCGGCGGCCAGGTAGCTCAGTTGGTAGAGCAGCGGACTGAAAATCCGCGTGTCGGTGGTTCGATTCCGCCCCTGGCCACCATGAAATCAAAGGTGCGTTCCGGT
>VBNY01000090.1 GCA_005877705.1 Gammaproteobacteria bacterium | reverse complement strand
GACCCTTCATGGCGCTGCGTGCTCTGAAATTGCGTGAAGGCAGAGCCCCCGTTCGGGACCGGCTGCTGACCATGCTGTTCCTGGCGGGTCTGCTGCATGGCCTCATCATCCTGGGGCTCACCTTCAATGCCTCGATCGGCGCCCAGGGCAGTGCCCCGGGGCTCGCGGTGCTGCTCGTCTCCGATGAGCTTCCGGAGGCCGACCGCAACGACACGGCCACGTATCTCGCCCAGCGGACGCAGCTCGGGTCCGGTAATACCCGCAACCCGGTGCCACCGCGCAACCGTGCCTCCTCCCTGGCGGTCCCTCATCATGAGGGCGTTCCGGGGGGCGACTCGCTGGTGCCCGCGGGGGCCGTGGCGGGCAGCGAGGACGAGCGTGTCCTCACCACCACCGGCTGGAATGTGCAGGTGCGGTATCTAGGCGACGTCGGCGCGGCAGGCAGGGCACCGGACCCGAGGAGGATCAGGGGCCGTTGACCCTGCGCGGACCGAAGCGCGATGAGCTCTGGGTCACCCCGGACACGCGCGCCGCCACGCTGGCGCCCTATCTTGATGCCTGGCGCCGCAAGGTCGAGCGCGTCGGCACGATCAACTACCCCACGGTAGCCCGTCACCTGGGGGTCAAAGCGAGCCCCGTGGTGGAGGTCGGCATCGCAGCCAACGGCGTGCTCGAGAAGGTCGTCATCCGTCGCACCAGCGGCTACCCGGAGCTCGACCAGGCGGCGCTCGCCATCCTGAAGCTCGCGAGCCCCTTCGATCCCTTCCCCCCCGAGTTGGCGCACGAGTACCGCGTGTTGCGCTTTGCATACGAATGGCAGTTCGTCGACGGACGGGTGGAGACTGGGGGAGTGTCTGTAGTTCCTTGAGCCTGCCCCGCCCCATCCCCATACTTGGCGCTATGGGCGGCAGGCATATCAGCACGACGGGCGGGGGCGCCATGACTTTCGCCGAGGCGGTTGCGGCCGAGACCAGCCTCACCAACCATCTGCTGATCGCGATGCCCTCGCTCACCGACCCGAACTTCTCGCAGACCGTGGCGCTCGTTTGCGAGCACACCGATAAAGGCGCGCTCGGGATCGTGCTCAACAAGCCGCTGCCGATGCGGTTATCCGACGTGCTGTCGCAGATGAAGCTCGAGCCCTCGAGCGAGCAGATCGCCGCGCAGCCGGTGCTGCGTGGCGGGCCCGTGCATACCGACCGCGGCTTCGTGCTGCATCGTCCCGGCGGGCAGTGGGACCATACTCACAAGGTCTCCGAGACGATCCAGGTCACGACTTCCCGCGACGTGCTCGCAGCCATGGCTCGCGGCGAGGGTCCCTCGGATGCATTCATCGCTCTCGGCTACGCGGGTTGGGAATCGGGGCAGCTCGAGCGCGAGATGCGCGAGAACGCCTGGTTCTCCATGCCGGTCGACCCGCGCGTGGTGTTCGAGTTGCCGTTCGAGGAGCGCTGGGCGGGAGCGTGGCGCCTTCTGGGCATCGACGTTCAGCAGCTCAGTCCCGTGGCCGGCCATGCATAATCCTGCATGAAAGAAGTCCGGACGGTTCTCGCCTTCGATTTCGGACTCAAACGCATCGGCATTGCCGCCGGAGACACTGTCACCGCGACAGCGGCGCCGCGCCCTGCCGCAGCGGTGCATCAGAGCGGCCCCGACTGGCAGGCCATCGGGCGCGAAGTGCGCGCTCTCGGCCCACGGCGGCTCGTGGTCGGCGCCCCGTATAATGCGGACGGCAGTCCGGGCGCGCTCGCGCCGGCTGCGCGCCGCTTCGCCGCCGAGCTCGAACGTCGTTTCGGTCTTCCTGTCGAGATGGTCGATGAGCGCTACTCGTCCGTCGAAGCCAGTGCAGCGCTCAAGGCGCGGCGCGCGAGCGGCGGGCGCAGGCGTCGCATCCAGCGCGAGGACATCGACAGCACCGCCGCCGCGATCATTCTCGAGCGCTGGTTCGCGGGCGAGGGGCAGTGAATGAGGGGATGCCGTGACTGACCAACTGCGGCCCGACGGATCGCTGCGCCACCTGCTTACTCTCGAGCATCTGCCGCGCGCCCACATCGAGCGCCTGCTCGAGCGCGCCGAGGGGTTTGTCAGGCCCCTAGGTGCCAGGCCGCCACTCAGCAACGCCCTCGCCGGGATCACGGTAGCCAACCTGTTCACCGAGCCCTCCACTCGCACGCGCGTCTCGTTCGAGCTCGCGGCGAAGCGGCTCGGCGCTGCTGTGGTCAATCTGGAGGTGCAGCTGTCATCCCGTGCCAAGGGCGAGAGCATGTTGGACACGGTGTACACGCTGCAGTCCTTGCACGTGGACGTGATGGTCATCCGTGACGCAGAGCAGGGCGTGCCCGAGTTGGTCGCCGCGAACGTCGCGCCGCACGTGAGCGTGCTGTCCGCGGGAGAAGCGCATGTGTCGCACCCGACCCAAGGGTTGCTCGACGCCCTGACGGTGCGCCAGCACAAGGGGCGCTTCGCGGGTCTGGCCGTCGCGATCGTCGGCGACATTCGGCATTCGCGCGTGGCGCGCTCGGCATATCACGCGTTTCGCGTGCTGGGTGTTGCCGATCTGCGCATCGTCGCGCCACCGGCATTGATGCCGGAGCCGGCTGAGTTCGCCGGCTGCGCGCGCCACACAACACTCAAGTCCGGACTCAAGGACGCCGACGTGGTGATGATGCTGCGCATTCAAAGAGAGCGCATGGGTCAGGCGGATCTGCCGGACGCCGACCGCTATTTCGCGAAATACGGGCTCACTCCGGAGCGCCTGGCGCTCGCCCGGCCGGACGCCATCGTGATGCACCCGCAGCCGATGAACCGCGGTATCGAGATCGCCTCCGACGTGGCCGACGGGCCGCAGTCGGTCATCCGTGACCAGGTGCGCAACGGCGTGGCCGTGCGCATGGCCGTGCTGGCCGAGGTCATCGGCTCACGGACGGGCGGCGCATGACGAGCGGCACGCGCGGCACGATTCACCTCGAACAGGCGCGCGTTCTCCAGCAGCTGGCGTACGACGCCGAGCAGTTCGTGCTGCGCGTAGCGGCGCCGCAGTGCGCGGCGCGTGCGGAGCCCGGCAGCTTCGTGCACCTCACGTGCGATCCGGCCATCCCGATGCGTCGGCCGCTGTCCATCATGCGCGCCGACGCCCGCGCCGGTTGGATCGAGATGCTCTACAAGGTGGTCGGGCCGGGTCTGCAGGCGCTGGCCGCGCGCGCAGCCGGCGATACGCTCAGCGCGCTGGGACCGATCGGCCGCCCGTTCGCCGCTCATCCGGAGCGGCCGCGCGCGCTGTTGATCGGAGGCGGTGTGGGTATTCCGCCGCTGATTTTCCTGGCCGAGCGGCTGCGCCAGCGCAGCGATGCGCCCTGGAAACCGCTCGTGCTCATGGGGTCGGAGGTGCCGTTCCCGTTCCGCACGCGGCCCTCGAGCATCGTCGTGCCAGGCATTCCGGCGGGCGCCATCGCCTGCATGCCGTTGCTGGAGGAGTGGAGCATCGCGAGCCGGCTCGCGAGCCGCGCGGATTTTCCGGGATGTTTCTCCGGTTTCGTGACCGAGCTCGCCGCCGCGTGGCTCGACTCGCTCGCGGCGGCCGAGCTCGCGCAAGTGGAAATCTTCGCGTGCGGGCCGCTGCGGCGTGCCGTGTCAGGTCTCGCTCGAGGAGTTCATGGCGTGCGCCGTGGGCGGATGCGCCGGATGCACGGTCCGCGTGCTGACGCCCGCAGGGCCGGCGATGCAGCGCGTGTGCGTCGATGGGCCGGTGTTCGATGCCTACACGGTGTTCTAGCCGGTGCTCTAACCGAAGTTGATCTTGGCCTCGAGATTGGCGCGCGAGTCGGCGTTGGCGAGCGCTTCCTCGAGCGTGACGCGATTTTGCTTGTACAGCTCGCGCAGCGCCACGTCGAAGCTCTGAATGCCGCGCTCGCCGCTCTTGCCGATGGCTTCCTTGATGCCGACGACGTCGCCCTTCTTGACGAGCTCGGCGATGTGCGGGGTATTGAGCATCACTTCGACGGCGGCGACGCGCCGGTTGTCCTTGCCCATCACCAGGCGCTGCGCCAGGATCGCGCGCAGATATTGCGACATGTCGAGGAAGATCTGCAGATGCTGCTCGCGCGGGAACATATTGATGATGCGATCGAGCGACTCGGCACAGTTGTTGGCATGCAGCGTGGCGAGCACCAGGTGGCCGGTGCCCGCGAGATTGATCGCCGCTTCCATGCTCTCGCGGTCGCGCACCTCGCCGATCAGGATCACGTCCGGGGCCGCGCGCACCACGCCGCGCAGCGCGCGCGAGTATGACTTCGTGTCGATCCCCACCTCGCGCTGGTTGACGAGCGAGCGCTTGTTGGCATGCAGGAACTCGATCGGATCCTCGATCGTCACGATGTGATCCGAAGCGTTCTCGTTGCGGTAGTTGATCATGGCGGAGAGCGTCGTGGACTTGCCCGAGCCCGTGGCTCCGACCATCAGGATCAGGCCGCGTTTGAGCAACACGAGGTCGCTCACCACGTCGGGCAGCCCCAGCGCTTCCAACCGCGGCATGTCGGCGGTGATATAGCGCATGACCATCGCAGGGCTACCGCGCTGCATGAACACGTTGATGCGGAAGCGTCCGAGGCCGGGCTCCGAGATCGCAAAATCGAGCTCGAACTCGCGCATGAACGCCTCCCGCTGCTCGGGCGTCATGAGAGCGAGCGCCGTCTGGCGCACCGTTTCGGGCGCCAGCACCTGCTTGTTCACCGGCAGGATCTGCCCTTCGATCTTGATCTTGATCGGCGCGTTGGAGGTGAAGAACAGGTCGGAGGCCTTCTTCTCCACCATGAGCTTGAAGAGCGGCTTGGTGTTCAGGGTCGGGTGACCGTTGGACGCCGTGGTCAGCGCCTCGCCGCCCGGGAGCGTGGCCTGCGTATCCGTGGCGGCGAGATTGGGATCCGCCGCTTCTTTCGCCGGCGTCACAGACTTCGCCCCGGTTCTTCCTCGACGATCTGCAATGCCGCGGCGTCATCGACGGTCTTCGTCTCGCGCTTGCTCTCGAGCTTGACGCGCAGCCGCAACTCGTTCTTCGAATCCGCGTTGCGCAGCGCATCCTCGTAGGAGACATGGCCGGACTCGTACAGCTCGAACAGCGCCTGGTCGAACGTCTTCATACCGAGTCTGGTGGAGCGCGACATGACCTCTTTGATCTTGGCGACCTCGCCCTTGAAGATCAGGTCCTGGATGAGCGGCGAGTTGAGCATGATCTCCATCGCCGCGATGCGGCCGGAGCCGGACTCCCGCGGCACCAGCCGCTGCGACACCAGCGCGCGGATGTTGAGCGACAGGTCCATGAGCAGCTGCTCGCGGCGCTCGTCGGGGAAGAAGTTGATGATGCGGTCGAGCGCCTGATTCGCGCTGTTGGCGTGGAGCGTGGCCAGCACCAGGTGTCCGGTCTCGGAAAACTGGATGCCGTACTCCATGGTCTCGCGGTCGCGGACCTCCCCGATCAGGATGACATCCGGCGCCTGGCGCAAGGTATTCTTGAGCGCTGCATGCCACGAATCGGTGTCCACCCCCACCTCGCGGTGGGTGATGACGCAGCCCTTGTGCTGATGCACGTACTCGACCGGATCCTCGATCGTCACGATGTGGCCGCGCGTCTTCTCGTTGCGGTAGCCGACCATCGCGGCGAGCGTCGTGGATTTTCCGGAGCCGGTGCCGCCCACGATGATGACGAGGCCGCGCTTCGAGAGCACGACCTCCTTGAGGATGGGCGGCAGGTCGAGCTCCTCGAAGCTCGGGATCTTGGCGTTGATGAGGCGGATGACGCAACCGACGGCGCCCTGCTGCACGAACGCGCTCACGCGGAAACGGCCGATGCCCGGCGGCGCAATCGCGAAGTTGCACTCCTTGGTGGCATCGAATTCCTTGGTCTGCCGGTCGTTCATGATCGCGCGCACCAGCGCTGCGGACTGCTCGACGGTCAACGCCCGCTCGCTCTGCGGCCTGATCTCGCCGTCGAGCTTGATCGCGGGCGGGAAGCCGGCGGTGACGAACAGGTCGGAGGCCTTCTTCTCGGTCACCCGCCTGAGCAGATCCTGCATCAGCTTGATGGCTTGGTCGCGATCCATTTAGGTCCTCCGCCGCCCGTGCGCCTCGTTTGCCCTCACACCGCGTCCTTGTTCTGCGCCTTATAGCGCGCCTCTTCCTTGCTGATGACCCCCTTGGTGACGAGCTCTGCGAGGCATTGGTCGAGCGTCTGCATGCCCTGCGCCTGGCCGGTCTGGATCGAGGAATACATCTGCGCGATCTTGCCCTCGCGGATCAGGTTCCGGATCGCGGGCGTACCGATCATGATCTCGTGCGCCGCGACCCGCCCGCCGCCGACCCGCTTCAACAGTGTCTGCGAGACCACTGCGCGCAGCGACTCCGACAGCATCGAGCGCACCATGTCCTTCTCGGCCGCGGGAAACACATCGACGATGCGATCGATCGTCTTGGCGGCCGAGCTCGTGTGCAGCGTGCCGAACACCAGGTGGCCGGTCTCGGCCGCGGTGAGCGCCAGGCGGATCGTCTCCAGGTCGCGCATTTCACCGACCAGGATGACATCCGGGTCCTCGCGCAACGCCGAGCGCAGCGCTTCGCTGAAGCCCAGGGTGTCGCGGTGCACCTCGCGCTGGTTGACGAGACAGCGCTTGGACTCGTGCACGAACTCGATCGGGTCCTCGATGGTGATGATGTGATCGGGGCGGTTGTCGTTGCAGTGGTTGACCATGCCGGCGAGGGTGGTGGACTTGCCCGAGCCCGTCGGGCCCGTCACCAGCACCAGGCCGCGCGGCAGCAAGCACAGGTCGCGGAAGCTCTTCGGCGCATTCAGCTCATCGAGCGAGAGAATGGTCGAGGGAATATTGCGGAACACGGCGCCGGCGCCGCGGTTCTGGTTGAAGGCGTTGACGCGAAAGCGCGCCAGCTTCGGAATCTCGAACGAGAAGTCGGTCTCGAAGAACTCCTCGAAAGCCTTGCGTTGCTTGTCGTTCATGATGTCGTAGACCATGCTGTGCACTTCCTTGTGCGACAGCGGCGGCATGTTGATGCGCTTCATGTCGCCGTCGACGCGGATCATCGGCGGCACTCCCGCCGACAGATGCAGGTCGGAGGCGTTGTTCTTGACGGCGAACGCTAACAGTTGCGCGATGTCGACAGCCATTGATGCTCCCTTGAAACCTGGCTCTCAAGCGTGCGGGCAGTATAGCGGAGGCATTCCAGGTCCAATATGTTAATGGATCCGCAGAATTTACCGCAGCGTGTGCGCGACGTCCGCAATCGCATCGAACGCGCCGCCGCGAGCGGCGAGCGCAGTGTGGACTGCGTCACACTCCTCGCCGTGAGCAAGGCGCAACCGGTGGAGCTCATGCGCGCGGCCGCGGCCCTCGGCGTGCGGGACTTCGGCGAGAGTTATCTGCAGGAAGCGCTCGAGAAGATGGCTGCGTTGCGCGAGGTCGAGCTGACCTGGCACTTCGTCGGCCGGCTGCAGGCCAACAAGACACGGCCGATAGCGGAGAGTTTCGCCTGGGTGCACGGCGTCGACCGGCTGAAGATCGCCGAGCGGCTCGCCGCTCAGCGCCCCTACTACGCGCCGCCATTGAACCTGTGCCTGCAGGTCAATGTCGCGGGCGAGACCGCCAAGGCAGGGGTTGCCCCCGCCGATCTGCCCGCGCTCGCCGCCGCCGTGGCGGCCCTGCCCCGTGTGCGGCTGCGCGGCCTGATGTGCATTCCACCGGAGGAGGCGGATGCGGCACGCCAGCGCGCCTGGTTCGCGAGGCTGCGCCAGCTGCTCCAATCCCTCAACAACAGCGGTGCCCGCCTCGACACCCTGTCGATGGGAATGAGCGCCGACTTCGAGGCAGCGATCCTCGAAGGGGCGACCATCGTGCGCGTGGGCACCGCCTTGTTTGGGCCGAGGCTGGCCAATACCCCGCCGCACACGGGCGGCGGCCGCGCGCCGCCCGCAACCGGTACAATCGGCGCCGCATGAATAACACTCACCTTGCAATCATCGGCGGCGGCAACATGGGCCGCGCGCTGATCGGGGGGCTGCTGCGCCGTGGCACGCGGCCTGAGCAGATCTCAGTGGGCGAGAGCGTCGCGGAGGCGCGTGCCGCGCTCGCGCGTGATCTGGGAGTCAGCGCGACGGCGGACAATTCGGCAGCGGTTGAGACGGCAGCGCTCGTTGTACTCGCCGTGAAGCCGCAGGACGCCGCGTCCGTTCTCGCTGCGCTCGGGCCGTTGCTGCAACGAAACCACCCCATCGTCCTGTCCATCGCCGCGGGCATCCGTACTGCAGCGCTCGAAGCCTGGTGCGGCGCCGGAGTGCCCATCGTGCGCGCCATGCCCAACCGGCCCGCGCTCGTCGGGGCCGGAGTGACGGGTCTGTTCGCTCCCGCGCACGTGGCTGCGGCGCCTCGCTCGGCCGCCGAGCGCGTCATGCAGGCGGTTGGCGAGGCCGTGTGGGTCTCCTCGGAAGAGGACCTCGACATCGTCACGGCGCTCTCGGGCAGCGGACCCGCCTACTTCTTCCTGCTTGCGGAGCTCATGACACAGGCTGCGGTGGAGCTGGGTCTGCAGCCGCAGGCTGCGCGCCGCTTCGCGGTGGCGACGCTCCATGGCGCGGGTCTGCTCGCGCATGCGAGCGACGGCGATCTCGGCCGACTGCGCGCGGAAGTCACCTCAAAGGGCGGAACGACCGAGGCGGCGCTGCGTACGCTGGATGCCGCCGATCTACGGGGGATCGTTGCACGCGCGATCGGGGCCGCGACTCGCCGCAGTCGCGAGCTGGCCGCGCAGTTCGGCTCCGAACGCTGACGCTACCGTCTGGAATGCTCATGAGCGCGATCATCTTTATCGTCGAGACGCTGCTGTCACTCGCATTGTTCGTCGTGCTGGCGCGACTGCTGCTGCAGTGGGCGCGCGCCGATT
>VBNY01000089.1:5540-5897 GCA_005877705.1 Gammaproteobacteria bacterium | reverse complement strand
AGGTGCGAGAGCGGCACGGGGTGAAACATCGGTCGTGCCGTCGTGGTTCCGAGCTTCTCGAGCGGCTCCCCGCGAATCCCGGCCAGGATCCGCAACGCGTTCATGTTGGAATGCTTTCCCTGACTCGGCCCCATACCGACCGTGGAAAAGCGCTTCAGCAGCTCGCTGCTGTCAAACCCTTCCTGACACGCGTTCGCGAAATCCTTCACCTGCAGGTCGTCATCGAAGTCGACGAACTCCAGGCCGCGAGGGTGAGCGAAAATCGGGTACGGGTGCGTGGGGCACTCGAGCGGTGCGCTCCGGCCACGGCGCGCAGACTCGGCGCCGAATCCAAGCCGCCCGGCGGCCTGCTCGCCG
>VBNY01000089.1:0-5393 GCA_005877705.1 Gammaproteobacteria bacterium | reverse complement strand
GCCCGCCGTCGTTTCGAACAGCAGGCTGCCGACATCACCGCCGTCCCGCGCGCCGGCCTCGATCGGCACGACCCCGTAGTGCAGCGCGACGCCGCGCCGCGCCAACTCGTCCGCCGCCGCTCGCGAGACAGGGCCGGGCGCCGCGCGCAAATCCAGCACTGCGGCCAACTCAACGCCGTTCGTGAGACCATCCAGCGCGGCCGCATAACCCTCGGCGTTGGCGGTTAGAACGGCAACGCGGCGCGCGGCGGCAACCGCGTGGTGATACAACAATCGCTGCGCCGCGCTCGCCAGCATCACTCCGGGCAAGTCGTTGCCGCGGAACACGGCCGGCTGCTCGTAAGCTCCCTGCGCGATGACGACACTGCGCGCCCGCACCTTGACCATGCATTCGGGCGCTACCAGCGCAACCCAGTGATCCGCGTAATAGCCGGCCGCATATGTGCTCGTCAGAATCCGCACCCGGGGGTTGGCCTGCGCGGCAGCCACGAGCGCCGCGGTCTTGTCTGCCGCAACCGCTGCGCCACCACGGGCGTAGAGTCCGCTGCCTCCCACCGTCGGATTCTCATCGACCAGGATCACTCCTGCGCCGCGTGCGGCCGCCGCCAACGCGGCGGCGAGCCCCGAAGGTCCCGCGCCAATCACCAGCACGTCACAGAAGTCGTAACGCTTCGGCGTAGCGCGACGGCTGGCGCGCAGATCAACTTCGCCCAGACCGCTCAGGCGGCGGAACATTCGCTCCCAGCGCGGAAACCAGCGTTTGCTGTGGAACGCCTTGTAGTAGAAGCCCACCGGAAGAAAGGGCGCCAGGCGGCCGAGAACCGCGAGCCGGTCGCGCGCGAGCCCGCCGCGCGTGTTGACAGCGTTGACGCGCCAATCGGAATCAACCGGCACGACATCCGCGCGCACGTTAGGGATGCTGCGATCGCCGCGCGCAACCTGCACCATGGCATTGACGTCGTGCCCTGCCGCGCTCAGCAGGCCTCTCGGCCGATGATATTTGAATGACCGCCCGAGAATTCGCACGCCGTTCGCCGTGAGCGCGGAACTGATGGTGTCGCCGCGATACCCCCGTACCGGCGAGTCTTCGAACCAGAACTGCAGCGGCCGCTGGCGGTCGATGAGCTCGCCCGGCACATGGGGAAGGCGTCTCATGCAGCCCGCTCCGGCTGCAACAGGCAGCCCGGCTGATAGAGGTACGTGCGGTGAATCGTGTCGGTGGAGGTGTCGCGCTCGGCGATGAACCAGACGCCGCTCGGCGTGTGGCACCACCACTCCTGCTTCACTGCCGGCACGGCGTTGCGGTTGAAGACGTAGTCCGCCCAGGCGGCATCGCTGCTGGTGGCGGGATCCGGCATGGCGCGCACTTCGCCCGCGCACACGAATTCGCTGATCGCCCGCGGGCCGTTGATCGGACAAGTCATGAGCTTCATGTCAAACTCAATGTCCCACGGAGGCCGCGCCTTTCTCCGCCGTGAGGGCGTAGCGCGCGAAGCGGTCGAATGTGAAGCCTTTGATGAGCGGATGGTCCGCATCCTTGGCCACGGTGTAGCTCATCGTCTTACCGCACACGGGGGTCGCCTTGAACCCCCACGTGCCCCAGCCCGAATCCAGATAGAAGCCTCGCACCGGCGTCAGACCCATGATCGGCGCGAAGTCCGGCGTCATGTCGGCCAATCCGGCCCACTGCCGGTTGACCTTGACGTCCGACAGGAACGGGAACAGGTCGAGCATGTGTGCGGCGAGCGACTCCGCGAAGTCGAGTGTCGAGCGCGTGGAGTGCAGCTCGTAGGGGTCGAGCGATGCGCCCATGACGAGCTCACCGCGCGCACTTTGACTGACGTAGACATGCAGCGACGCAGACACGATGATCGGATCGAGCCAAGGTTTGATGGGCTCTGACACCATCGCCTGCAGCGGATGAATGTAGATCGGCGAGCGCAGGCCGACCATGGCCAGCAGCCGTGGCGTGAACCCGGCGACCGCACACAGCACCTTGCGCGTCGCGATGCGGCCGCGATTGGTGATGACGCCGGCTACCCGCGCACCGGAGCCCTGGTCCTCGAGCTCGATGGCTACGACTTCCGTGTTCTGATGGATCTCGGCTCCCCGCTGATCGGCGCCACGCCCGTAGCCCCAGGCTACCGCGTCGTGACGGGCGATCGCGCCAGGGGCGTGATAAAGCGCCCCCACCACCGGCGCGTGGCCGCCGCAGGTCATGTCCATCATCGGGATCGCGGCGCGCACGGCCTGGCTGTCGACCGCCTCACTCGCGACGCCGAAGTGCTTGTTGACCTCGGCACGCCAGCGCATCGTGCGCATGGCGGCATCCGTGTGCGCGAGCGTGAAATGGCCGCGGGTGGAGTAGAACAGATTCAGATCGAAATCCTGCGACAGGTCCTGCCACAGCCGCACGCTCTCGTCGTAGAACTGCACGCCTTCAGGCGTCAGATAGTTGGACCGGATGATCGTTGTGTTGCGACCCGTATTGCCGCCTCCGAGGTAGCCCTTCTCGAGGATCGCCACGTCGCGGATTCCGTGGTCGCGCGCGAGATAGTAAGCCGCCGCCAGTCCGTGCCCGCCTGCGCCGATGATGACGACGTCGTAGCTCGGCTTCAAACGCTCGTGGCGAGTAAACATCCGGGGCTCCGGATGCCGGCGCGAGAGCGCGAATTTGATTAGACGTACCGGCATCGGCGACTGAGCGTCAGACGTTTATTCCGCGGTGGACGCGATTTCTCGTGCCGCCGTGGAATCGCGAAGCGCTGCCCCGCAAGCGCGAGCCGCAGGTTATACGTATCACACGGTTTACTGGCATGCAAGGCACTTGCGTGGTAAGAATATTCCTCGCGACTGCGCGCCCACCGCTCTCCCCCAGCAATCTTCAAAGTAAAATGCGGCAGCGTCACACGGACAATCAATCAATGGGGAAACGGGGGCGCACTGCAGCGCATCGCAAAGCGCATGTCGCCGAGGAACCGCGGCGCGTGACGCTCGCCGGCCCGGACTGCGCCGCGAGCATCGGTCGCGTGGCGCGGCGCATCCGTGACGAGCTCGGTCTCACGCTCGCCAACGTCGCCCAACAGGCCGGCATCAGCCCCGGGATGCTGAGTCGTCTCGAGACGGGGCGTGTAAGTCCCAGTCTGGAAACGATCGTGGCGCTCGCGGAGGTTCTCGGCATACGCCCCGCGCTGCTGTTGCAGGATGTGGGCGCCGCCGACGCCGAAGCGCAACATGTGCCGGCGGGTCAGGGCCTGGAGGTGGTGCGCAGGGGTACGAGGCACAAGCATGCCTATCAACTGCTGGCCGCGCCGCGCGGACCGCGCAAGGAGTTCGAGCCGTTCTTCGTCACTCTCACCGACAAGAGCGAGGTGTTTCCCGGCTTCCAGCACGCCGGCACCGAGTTCATCTACATTCTCTCCGGCGAGATGCGCTACCGTCATGGCAAGGAAAGCTATCTGCTCAAGGAGGGAGATGCGCTCACGTTCCGTGGAGATATCGCCCACGGCCCGGAGCGGCTCATCAAGATGCCGATCCGCATGCTGTCGATCATCATGTATGCGAGCGGAGCCTCCGAGTGAGCAACCGGCTTCGAACTGCGGAACTGGACGCAACTGCTGCGATAGATAGCACGGCCCGGGGCACGCTGGATGCCGATGCCGCGCAGCTGCAGGCGCTCGGCTACGCCTCAAAGTTCGACCGCACCATGTCGGAGTTGGAGAACTTCTCGCTCGGGTTTACCTACCTCTCGCCCGTCGTCGGTGTCTACAGCCTGTTCGCCTTTGCGCTGGCTGCAGGCGGTCCGCCAATGTTCTGGTGGTATGTGCTCGTCGGTATCGGTCAGATGTTCGTCTGTCTGATATTCGGCGAAGTCGTGTCGCAATTTCCGATCTCCGGAGGGCTGTACCCCTGGGCACGGCGGCTCGTCGGCAAGCGCTGGGCGTGGATGGCCGGCTGGGTGTACGGCTGCGCCCTGCTCGTCTCGATCGCGGCCGTCACCACTGGCGGAGCGCCGTTCGTGGCGCAATTGTTCGGCTTCACGCCACAGCCCGCTACCACCACGAGCATCGCACTCGTCATGATCGCGCTCGCGACGCTTTGCAATGTAAGCGGCACACGGCTGCTGGCGCGCGTCGCCATGTTCGGCTTCATCTGCGAGCTGATCGGCGCGGTCGTCGTCGGAGGCTATCTGCTGCTGTTCGCTCGCCATCACCCGTTCAGTACGGTGTTCGACACCTTCGGCATCCGCAGCGGCGGTAGCTACCTGCCGGCCTTCCTCGCAGCGGCGCTGGCGGCCATGTTCTGCTATTACGGCTTCGAGGCGTGCGGGGATGTGGCGGAAGAGACTCCGGATGCGAGCCGCATGATCCCCAAGGCAATGCGCATGACCATCTACGTCGGCGGGGCTGCCGCGATGTTGGTGTGCCTCGCCCTCATTCTTGCTGTTCCTGACATGCAGTCCGTCATTGCCGGCAAGGACGCGGATCCGGTCGCCAGCATTCTGCGCTCCGCCGTGGGCGAGGTGGGATTCCGTGCGGTGATCGTCGTGGTTCTTGTGTCCTTCTTGTCGTGCACGCTCAGCATGCAGGCGGCCGCGAGCCGCCTGCTGTTCGCGTACGCGCGCGATGAGATGATCGCCGGAGCCAAGTTGTTCAGCCGCATCTCGCCGCGTACGCACGTACCGGTGGCGGCATTGCTCACCGCGGGCCTCGTGGCCGCTTTGATCGCCCTGTGCGGCTTGTGGCTGCAGAACGCGGTCAACACGATCATCAGTTTCGCCTCGGCCGGAATCTATATCGCCTTTCAGATGCTGGTGCTCGCGGCGCTGATCGCCAGAGCCAAGGGCTGGAAGCCCGCCGGCCCGTTCACCCTGGGGCGCTGGGGATGGCCCGTGAACATCATCGCGCTGAGTTACGGGCTGTTCGCGATCGTCGATATGATCTGGCCGCGAAACCCTCAAGACCCCTGGTACAACAACTACGGGATGATCGTGACCGCGGTAGGGGTTGTGTTGCTCGGGACCCTGTACATGATCGCCGCAAAGCCCTATGACCGCGGGCATGCTCCAGCCGGCGACGCGCACCTGCTGCACCGGTAAGCGAGGCCCGCTGCGGGCCGCAAGCTGTCGCGCGCGCTGAGCGAAGCGGATCACAGATGTGCGCAGCAACACACCCGGCCTCACGCGGCCGAGTTGGCGCCCATCAGCTGGCGCCTCGCGTAGTGCAAGTGATCGGTGACAACAGCCACGGCCGCTTCGATGTCGCGCGTGCGGATCGCCTCGTACAGCGCCAGGTGCTGCTCGTTGTATTCAGCGATGCGCTGCGCCGTCAGGACCTTGTCCTTCATGGCGCTCCACTGGCTGTGCATACGGACGTCATTGATCTGACGATAGA
>VBNY01000123.1 GCA_005877705.1 Gammaproteobacteria bacterium | reverse complement strand
GGCCGGTCTGCTGTCAACGCGCGCTTGAGGCAGAATGCACTTGCCGCGGGCGCAGTCAGGCAGGCTCCTGGAGGAACACGACGATGGGACATCGGCTGAGCAAAATCTATACGCGCACGGGTGATAACGGCACCACGGGCCTCGGCGATGGCAGCCGCGTGCCGAAGGACAGCGCGCGCGTCGAAGCCTATGGAACGGTGGACGAGCTCAACAGCGCCGTGGGCGTGTTGCTCGCGGTGCCGGGGCTTCCCGCCGCTGTCACGCCCTGCCTGACCGAAGTGCAGCATGAGCTGTTCGACATGGGGGGTGAGCTGTGCATCCCGGGTCATCACATCATCACCGCCGAGCACGTGACGAGACTCGAGCAGGCACTGGACGGATTCAACGACGCGCTCCCGGCGCTGAAGGAGTTCATCCTCCCAGGCGGCGGCCCCGCGGCGGCCGCCTGTCACCTCGCTCGCACGATCGCACGCCGCGCCGAACGGCGCGCGTGGACGCTGGCAAGAGCGGAGTCCGTGAACCCCGAAGTGCTGAAGTACCTGAATCGGCTCTCAGACCTGCTGTTCGTTCTGGCGCGAGTTCTCGCGCGCCACGAGCGCGGCACCGAGGTGCTCTGGCGTCACGATCGCAGCAAGCCGGCATAGGAGCAACGGAAGCTCGATTGGAAAGGTATTTCCCGGGGCTTCAAAAACAGGGATGTTTTTGCAGAGCCTCCAGGGACGGATTTACGGCGTCCCCGGGAAATACTCTTTCCAATCGAGCCTTATCCAACCGAACCTCTGTGCCGGAGAACGCTACGGCGTGGTGTTGCTTCCCGGCGCGCTGCGTGCCGCCAACCGCTCCTGCAGCAGCGCGCGCCAGCGCGGCCATTCGAATGCCGGCCCGGGATCGGTCTTGCGGCCCGGCGCGATGTCGCTGTGACCGACGATATGCTCCGCCGCCAGCAACGGATAGGCCGCCAGCAACGCATCCACCACGCCCGCTAGTTGCTTGTATTGCGCGTCGGTGTAAGGCGTCTCATCCGCCCCCTCGAGCTCGATACCCACTGAGAAATCGTTGCAGGCGGAGCGGCCTCGATATTGAGACTGCCCGGCGTGCCAGGCGCGCATGCCGAACGGCACGTATTGCACGATCTGCCCATCGCGACGGATGACAGCGTGCGCCGACACCCGCGAGCGCGCGATGTCGCGAAAGTAGGGATGCGCATCGACCGGCAGCGCGCCCGTGAACAGCAGGTCGATCCACGGACCACCGAACTCGCCCGGCGGCAGACTGATTCCGTGCACGACGATCAGCTCGGCGATCACCCCCGGCGGGCGTGCATCGAAATGCGGTGACAACACCTGCCGCGCGCCGACGAGCAGGCCCGTAGTGGGCTCGACCTTGAGCGGCTGGGATGCGGAACTGAGTGGCATGTTCGGGATGCCTCGAGGAGGCGCGCCGGCGGGGCCGATCTCGCCCCATCATGCCACAATGCTCTTCATGAGCACCGGCAACAGTCCGTACGTCGCGCGGGACCTCGCCCACGTCTGGCATCCGTGCACGCAGATGAAGGATCACGAGCAGCTGCCGCCGATCCCGATCCGGCGCGGGCAGGGCGTATGGCTCGAGGACTACGCCGGACGGCGCTATCTGGATGCCATCAGCTCATGGTGGGTGAACCTGTTCGGCCATGCCAACCCGCGCATCAGCGCGGCGGTGCGCGCGCAGCTCGAGCAGCTGGAGCAGGTGATCCTCGCAGGCTTCACGCACGAGCCGGTCATCGAGCTCTCGGAGGCGTTGGTTGCGGCGGCGCCGTCCGGCCTCAGCCGCTGTTTCTACGCCGACAACGGCTCGTCCGCCGTCGAAGTGGCGGTGAAGATGAGCTTCCATTACTGGCGCAATGTCGGCCGCACCGCTAAACACCGCTTCATCACCTTATCAAACAGCTATCACGGCGAGACCCTCGGCGCGCTCGCCGTCGGCAACGTGGAGCTCTACAAGGAAATCTATCGGCCGCTGCTCATGGATGTCATCACCGTGCCCTCGCCGGACTGCTTCGAGCGCGCCGCCGGCGAGCCCTGGGCCGAGCACTCGCGCCGCAAGTTCGCACACATGGAGACAGCCCTCGCACGGCATGCGCACGAGACTGCCGCCGTGATCGTCGAGCCGCTCGTGCAGTGTGCGGCAGGCATGCGCATGTACGATCCGGTGTATCTGCAGCTGCTGCGCGCCGCCTGCGATCGCTACGACGTACACCTCATCGCGGACGAGATTGCCGTGGGATTCGGGCGCACGGGCACCCTGTTTGCCTGTGAGCAGGCCGGCATCCGACCCGACTTCATGTGCCTTTCCAAGGGACTCACGGGCGGTTACCTGCCGCTGTCCGCCGTGCTGACGACGGAGCCGGTGTACGCGGCGTTTTACGACGAGTACGTGCGACTCAATGCGTTCCTGCACTCGCACAGCTTCACGGGCAACCCGCTCGCGTGCGCCGCGGCGCGCGCCAGCCTGAGAATTTTCCGCGAAGACAACATTCTGGAGCGCAACCGCGCGCTCGCCGCTCGCATGGGAGCACGGGCGCGCGAGCTCGAGGATCACCCGCACGTCGCGGAAGTGCGGCAACGCGGGATGATCGTCGCCATCGAGCTCGTGCGGGACAAGGCGAAGCGCGAGCCCTATCCATGGCAGGAGCGCCGTGGGCTCGTTGTTTACCGGCACGGCCTCGAGCGCGGTGTGCTGCTGCGCCCCGTGGGGAACGTGGTCTACTTCATGCCTCCCTACGTCATCGCGCCCGAGGAGATCGATCTGATGGTCGACGTCGCGCGCGACGGCATCGAGCGTGCGGTATGCGACTGACGCGAGTGCATGTCGATGCGCCACTGACACCCGGCGAACGCGTGCGCGTCGCTGGCAGCGCCGCCACTCACATCGCGCGCGTCTTGCGGCTCAAGGTTGGCGATGCGCTCACGTTGTTCAACGGCCGCGGCGGCGAGTACGCAGCCCGTATAGAGGAGTTCCGCAAGGACACAGTCACCGTGTCGGTCAGCGAGCAACGCGCGATCGAGCGCGAATCATCGCTCGCCCTGACGCTTGCCCAAGGCGTGTCGCGCGGCGAGCGCATGGACTGGATCGTCCAGAAGGCGACCGAGCTCGGCGCCTCGCGCATCGTTCCGCTGTTCACGGAACGCAGTGTGGTGCGGCTGGCCGCCCGGCAAGCGGACCGGAAAGTCCAGCACTGGCGCGCAATCGCCGTCGGGGCGTGCGAGCAGAGCGGCCGCAATCGCATCCCCGAGGTGGCGGCACCGCTCGATTTGCACGAGTTCCTGCGTACCGACGCGCCGGGCGCGACGCGCTTGCTGCTTTCTCCCACGGGCGCTGTGCGCATGAGCGATGTCGATGGCCTCGGCACGGGTGTCACCGTGCTCATCGGTCCCGAAGGCGGCCTCGCCGAAGCCGAGCAGCAGGCCGCCATCACGGCCGGCTTCAAACCCGTGCGCCTGGGGCCGCGCGTGCTGCGGACCGAAACCGCAGCGCTCGCCGCGCTGACCTTGATCCAGCGAGACTTCGGAGATCTCTAACGGTGCGCTACCTCGTCATCGCGCTGCTGGCGCTCGTGCTCGGCGGCTTCATTGGCCACGCGATCTGGGGCGAGAAAAACCCCCAGCCCGTCGATCCGCTGCAGGTCATCGTCACGCAGCTGAAAACCCACGCCGTCATCGCGCACGAGCGGCAGCTGGCGATCTGGTATCGCGCCTGCCCCACCGTGTTCGGCAAGACCCCGCAGATCTTCATCGCCTGGCCGGCGAGACTCTCCTACCAGCTCGAGCTCGGGGACGTGCGCGTGACGAACTCGGGCGGCGTGATCCGGGTGCACACCTCGGCGATCCACCCGGACGAGCCGAGCGTCCCGACCGACTTCGTCGACTATCTGTCGACGACCTCGATCTTCACGTTCGCCAACGAGCAGGAGCTCGTCAACCACGAGATCGGCAAGGCGACGCCGATCGCCCGCTACCTCACGACCTACTTTCTGGCGCGCGATCCGTCGTTGCAGGCGGACTTCAGCGGCGAGCTGCAATCGCTGGTCGAGCATCTCGCCGCCGCGCTCGGCGTGCCGGTGACCCGGATCGAGGTGGACATGCCGAAGATCGAGGTGACGAGCTGGCCGAAGCTGCCGAAGCTCGAGCTGTGTGCGGGCAGCATGGCCTCCGTGAACGGGCTGCCGTTTGCGAAATTCGAGGAAGGCTATACGGTCCCCGTGGGTTTCCGCCCGCCGCCGCCGGCGCGCCCGGCCGGCCCGCGTGGCGCCGCCCCGCCCGCCGCCGCGCCGGCCGATATGCCGAAGGGAATCGCCTCGGTTTTCCCTACCCGGTGATCGTCGTTTCGTCCGCGATCATCTCCTCGAGCCGCTCCAGGTCCGGAACCAGCGGCGTTTCATTCACCATCCGCACCTGGCAGATCACCGGCGCTCGCTCCTCAAACACGCGCGAGTTGTCGGGGCGCAAGACGTCGGAGCTCACGCGCACGAGCTGCGGGAAGCCCTGCGACACGATCGCGAAGTTGCCGCCTTCGATGCGCGTGCCCAGGCAATGGAGGATCACGATGCGCGAGCGGCCGGAGGCGGGCGGGATCATCTGACCGCAGGCGCCCTCGAACGACACGAGCGGCACCGCCTTGCCGTTCCACGGCACAGTGCCGATATACCAGGGCGGGGCGCCGGTCATCTCCGACGGCGCCTGGAACCCGATGACCTCCGCCACGCAGCCGCGCGGAATGATCAGCCGCGCATCGACCAGCGGCACGAGCAGGCTGTAAATCTCTGTCACACGCTCAGTCATTCTTCTGCTCCGGCGCGCCTCGCATGTTCCTCGTGCGCGCGCTCAGCCCAGCTCGGCGTACACGCGATTGCCGGTGGCGGCGCGGCGCCGTTCGACCAGCGGCACGATCGCATCGAGCAGCTGCGCTTCCTGATACGGCTTGC
>VBNY01000122.1 GCA_005877705.1 Gammaproteobacteria bacterium | reverse complement strand
AGAAAGCTGCTGCGCCGTCTCGCGGACATGCAATACACGCGCAACGAGCTCGACCTCACGCAGGGAACGTATCGGGTGCGCGGCGATGTCATCGACATCTTTCCGGCGGAGTCGGAGCGCGAGGCGGTGCGGGTCGAGCTGTTTGACGATGCGATCGACTCGATCACGCTGTTCGATCCGCTGACGGGCGCGATCTCGCGCAAGGTCCCGCGTTTTACGGTTTACCCCGGCACTCATTACGTAACGCCGCGCGAGCGGCTGGTCGGCGCCGTCGATCAGATTCGCGACGACCTGCGCGCGCGGCTCAAGGAGCTGCGTGATGCGGGCAAGCTGCTCGAAGCGCAGCGGCTCGAGCAGCGCACGATGTTCGACATGGAAATGATCAAAGAGGTGGGCTATTGCGCGGGCATCGAGAATTACTCCCGCTATCTGTCCGGCCGCGCGCCGGGCGAGCCGCCGCCGTGCCTGTTCGACTATCTGCCCCGCAATGCATTGCTGTTCATTGACGAAAGTCACCAGACGATCCCGCAGCTCGGCGCGATGTACCGCGGCGATCGTTCGCGCAAGGAGGTGCTGGTGGAATACGGCTTCCGGCTGCCCTCGGCGCTCGACAATCGGCCGTTGAAATTCGAGGAGTGGGAACAGCTCGCGCCGCAGATGATCTTTGTGTCGGCGACGCCGGGCGGTTACGAAGCGGCGCATTCCGCTCAAGTCGTCGAGCAGGTGGTGAGGCCCACGGGACTTGTCGACCCGGACGTCGAGGTACGCCCGGTCGGCACTCAGGTGGACGATGTGCTCTCGGAGATCCGCAAGTGCGTCGAGCACGGTGAGCGCGTGCTCATCACGACACTCACGAAGCGCATGGCGGAAGATCTGACGGATTATCTGCGCGAGCACGGTGTGCGGGTGCGTTACCTGCATGCCGACATCGAGACGGTCGAGCGCACCGAGATCATCCGCGACCTGCGGCTCGGCCGATTCGACGTGCTGGTCGGCATCAACTTGCTGCGCGAGGGGCTCGACCTGCCCGAGGTGGCCTTGGTTGCGATCCTCGATGCTGACAAGGAGGGCTTCCTGCGCTCCGACAACTCGCTGGTCCAGACGATCGGGCGCGCCGCGCGCAACATCCACGGGCGCGCGATTCTCTACGCGGACAAGGCGACCGGCTCCATGCAGCGTGCGATCGACGAAACCAACCGCCGCCGCAGCAAGCAGCTCGACTACAACGCCGCCCACGGCATTACGCCCCGCGGAATCCAGAAAGCCGTGGCGGATATCATGGAGGGCGCGCGAGCGGAGGGCGCAGCGCCGGGCGGCCGAGGCCGGGGCAAAGGCGCCGCGGCAGCTCCTGCGGACCTGCGTCCCGAAGCCTTGGTCCGGCAGATCAAGAGGCTGGAAACCGAGATGTTCAAGAAGGCCCGCAACCTCGAGTTCGAAGAAGCGGCGAAGCTGCGCGATGAGATCGATCGACTGAAGCAGCTTGAGCTCGGTCTGGCGGTCTCGCTGACCGGCTGATGCGCGCCGCTGCCGCTCCGCTGGCTTTCCCTCAGGTTCCCGCGGCAGATGTAAGTGCTTGGAATGGCTGGTGTTAGCTTGCTTCGGTGGCGCGCCTCTTGTATCGTTCGCGGCCCCCATCGCTTGAGTTTCAGGCGCGTAGCTCAGTGGTAGAGCATCACCTTGACATGGTGGTGGTCGGTGGTTCGATCCCACTCGCGCCTACCAGCCAGAAGAGGGCGTTCCTTTAGGGTAAGGATGGCCTGAAGGGCGCCCTCTCTTACGAGAAGCCCGCGCGGCGATGATCTTTTGTTACTTGCGAGAGTCTTGAAGCATGCCTGTCGTGACTCTGCCGGACGGCAGTCAACGCCGCTTCGACCACCCCGTGACGGTGGACGAGGTCGCGGCCGGTATCGGCGCGGGCTTGCGCAAGGCCGCTCTCGCCGGCCGAGTGAACGGCAAGCTGGTCGACACCTCCTACGTGATCGCCGACGATGCCAACCTCGCTATCGTCACGGACAAGGATGCGGACGGGTTGGACATCATCCGCCACTCGACCGCCCACCTGCTCGCGCAGGCGGTCAAAGAGCTGTTCCCGGATGCGCAGGTGACCATCGGCCCGGTCATCGAGGACGGCTTCTACTACGACTTTGCCTACGAGCGCCCGTTCACGACCGAGGATCTCGCGGCGATCGAGGCCAAAATGGCCGAGCTCGCCAAGGCGGACCAAAAGGTGACCCGTCGCGTTCTGTCACGTGATGAGGCGGTGACGTTCTTCAGGAACCTCGGCGAGATCTACAAGGCCGAGATCATCGCGAGCATTCCCGAGAAAGAGGAGATCAGCCTGTACGGCCAGGGCAATTGGGTCGATCTCTGCCGTGGCCCGCACGTGCCTTCCACGGGGAAGTTGAAGGCCTTCAAGCTCACCAAGGTCGCGGGCGCTTATTGGCGCGGAGACTCGCGCAACGAGATGCTCCAGCGCATCTACGGCACAGCCTGGGCCGACAGGAAGCAGCTCGAGGAGTACCTGCACCGGCTCGAGGAAGCGGAGAAGCGCGATCACCGGCGCATAGGCCGGGAGCTCGACCTGTTCCACATGCAGGAGGAGGCGCCGGGCGCGGTGTTCTGGCACCCCAAGGGCTGGCGTGTCTTCCAGACGCTGATCGGCTTCATGCGCGAGCGGCAGCGGGCCGCCGGCTACCAAGAGGTCAATGCGCCCGAGCTCATGGACGCCACGCTCTGGCAGCAATCGGGGCACCTCGAGAAGTTCGGTGAGAGCATGTATCTCACCAAGACCCCCGATGAGCGGCTGTACGCCATCAAGCCGATGAACTGCCCGGGGCACGTGCAGATCTTCAAGCACGGCCTGAGGAGTTACCGGGAGCTGCCGCTGCGCCTTGCCGAATTCGGCAAGGTGCATCGCTACGAGCCGTCGGGGGCGCTGCACGGCCTGATGCGCGTTCGCGCTTTCACCCAGGATGATGCGCACATCTTCATCACCGAGGCGCAGATCACCGCAGAGTGTGTCGCAGTCACGAAGCAGATCCTGGAGATCTATGCAGACTTCGGCTTTGAGGACGTGCGCATCAAGTTCGCGGACCGCCCGCCGAAGCGCGTCGGCACTGACGAAGTATGGGACCGGGCGGAAGAGGCCCTCAAGGCCGCCTCACGCGCCGCGGGTATCGAATACGCCCTGAATCGCGGCGAGGGCGCCTTCTACGGTCCCAAGCTCGAGTTCGTTCTGAGAGATGCGATCGGCCGCGACTGGCAGTGCGGCACGCTGCAGGTGGATCTGAATCTGCCGGGCAGGCTCGGCGCGTACTACATCGACGAGCACAGCGCCAAGCGCACACCCGTGATGCTTCACCGCGCGACTTTCGGCTCTCTCGAGCGGTTTTTCGCGATCCTTCTGGAGCACCATGCCGGGCGTCTGCCGGCCTGGCTCGCGCCCGTCCAGGCGGTGGTCCTGAGCATCACCGAGCGGCAGGACGGATATGTCGGCGCTGTCACGGAAACCCTGAAAAATCAGGGTTTTCTGGTGGAGTCCGACTTGCGCAACGAGAAAGTCGGCTTTAAGATCCGCGAGCACACGCTGCAGCGTGTTCCGTATCTCTTGGTCGCGGGCGACAAGGAAGTGGCCGCACATCTGCTTTCAGTGCGCACCCGAAACGGCAAGGACCTGGGCACGATGTCCCCGGAGACGTTCGCCGAACGGCTCCGCATCGAGCTCGACAGCCGCGGGCGCCAAACGGTGGAGGGTTGACGCATAGCTAGTGCAACGAAGCGGGTCCGGCGCAATGAGGACATCAACGCGCCGCAACTGCGTGTGATCGCGGCCGACGGGTCGCAGGCCGGGGTGATGTCCCGCTACGAGGCGCTGCAGATGGCCTCCGCCGCCGAGCTCGACCTGGTCGAGGTGTCGCCGACGGCTGAACCACCTGTCGTGCGCATCATGGATTACGGCAAATTCCTGTTCGAGCAGAACAAGAAGGCCCACTCGGCGAAGCGCAAGCAGAAGCAGATTCAGGTCAAGGAAGTGAAGTTTCGCCCCGGCACGGGCGAGGCGGATTACCAGATCAAACTGCGTAACCTGATCCGCTTCCTGACGGAGGGCGACAAGGCCAAGGTGACCTTGAGGTTCCGCAGCCGTGAGATGGTGCACCAAGACATCGGGCGCAAGCTCCTTGACCGCGTGTCGACCGATCTGGCGCCACACTCCGTGGTCGAGCAGAACCCGCTCATGGAAGGCAAGCAGATGGTGATGGTGTTCGCACCAAAAAAGAAGTAACGATTCCAAGTCATTGAAAGACCTGGGGTTGTTCGCCCGTAGCGGGTGCTTACCTGGTGAGCGCCTTGCGAACGGTGGCTACAGAAAGTTAGGAGTGATGTCGATGCCCAAGTTGAAAACCAACCGGGCCGCGGCCAAGCGTTTTCGCAAGACGGCGAAGGGCTTCAAGCGGTACTCGGCGAACCGGCGCCACAATCTCGGCCACAAGGACCGCAAGGTCAAACGCCAGGCGCGCTCCGGCGGCTCGAGTCTCGTGCACGACAGCGATGTCGGCCGCCTCGTGCAGCTTCTTCCTTATCACAAGTAAGTAACGGAGCAGCACCATGGCGCGAGTCAAGCGTGGCGTGACGGCAGGCCGCCGTCACAAGAAAGTTCTCGGCAAGGCGAAGGGCTACTACAACGCCCGTCGCAAGGTATACCGCGCGGCGAAGCAGGCCGTGATCAAGGCGGGCCAGTACGCCTATCGCGACCGGCGGCAGAAGAAGCGTGAGTTTCGCGCGCTCTGGATCGCGCGTATCAACGCAGCCGCGCGTCTGTATGGCCTGACCTACAGCCGCATCATCAACGGCCTCAACAAGGCCGGAGTGGAGATCGACCGCAAGGTGCTCGCGGATCTCGCCGTGCACGAACCGGAAGCGTTCGGCGCGATCGCGCAGCGGGCGAAAACCGCCCTCGGCACGGCAGTCCAATAACGGGGGGAGGGTCTTGCAAGACCTGACTTCCCTGGTGGGGCAAGCCCTCGAGGAGGTGGCCGCGTGCGACGATCTCGCGGCCCTCGATGAGGTGCGAGTGCGCTGGCTCGGCAAGAAGGGAGTGCTCACCCCAACGCATCAACGAAGCCAAGGATCGTGTGCAGGGCGTCATCGAGGCACGCCGGGCGGAGCTCGAGCGCGCCGAGACGGACCTCAAGCTTGCAGCGGGACGCATAGACGTCACGCTGCCGGGGCGCGGAGAGGAACACGGGGGATTGCACCCAGTCACCAAGGCGCGGCTGCGTATCGAGACGCTGTTCCGCCGCGCCGGCTTCGAGGTCGCCGCCGGCCCGGAAATCGAAGACGACTTCCACAACTTCGAAGCGCTCAACATCCCGCCCGATCATCCGGCGCGGGCGCTGCACGACACGTTCTATTTCCCCGATGGGCGACTGCTGCGCACCCACACCTCGCCGGTGCAGGTGCGTGCGCTCCTCGAGCATGGCGCGCCCATCGCGCTCATCGCCCCGGGCCGTGTCTACCGCTGCGACTCGGACATGACCCACTCGCCGATGTTTCATCAGCTGGAGGGTCTCGTCGTCGACGAGACCATCAGCTTCGCCAACATGAAGGCGGTACTGCACGGGTTTCTGCGGGAGTTCTTCGAGCGCGACCTCGGCATGCGGCTGCGTCCCTCGTATTTTCCGTTCACGGAGCCCTCCGCGGAGGTCGACATGTCGTGCGTGTTCTGCGACGGCAAGGGCTGCCGCACGTGCAAGTTCAGCGGCTGGCTGGAGATCTCCGGATGCGGGATGGTGCATCCGAACGTGTTGCAAGCGAGCGGAGTCGATGCGGAGCGTTACACCGGTTATGCCTTCGGAATGGGCATCGATCGGCTGGCGATGCTGCGTTATGGGGTGAACGACCTGCGCCTGTTCTTCGAGAACGATCTGCGTTTCCTGAGGCAGTTCCGGACTTTTTAAGCCATGAAGGTTCCTTATTCCTGGCTGACAGACTGGGTCGAGGTTCCCTGGGCCGCGCGCGAGTTGGGATCGCGGCTCACCATGGCGGGCTTCGAGCTCGAAGCGCTCGAGGCGGCCGCGCCGCCGTTCTCGGGGGTGACCGTGGCCGAGATCGTGTCGGTGCAGCGCCACCCGCAGGCCGACAAGCTCCAGGTGTGCCGAGTCTCGACGGGGCAGGGTGAGGCGCTGCAGATCGTGTGCGGTGCGAGCAATGCGCGTGCCGGATTGAAGGCCGCGTTGGCTGTTGTCGGCGCGAAGTTGCCCGCTGATCTCGAGATCAAAGCGGCGAAGCTGCGGGGGGTAGACTCCTTCGGCATGCTCGCCTCGGCGAAGGAGCTGGGGCTTGCCGAGTCTTCCACCGGAATTCTCGAGCTGCCCGCGGACGCCCCGGTAGGACGGCCGCTGCGCGAGTATCTCGGGCTCGACGACAGCGTTCTCGATCTCAACGTGACGCCCAACCGAGGCGACGCCATGTCGATCATTGGCATTGCGCGCGAAGTGGCAGCACTTACAAACAGGAAGTTGAGCGGTCCGCCCACTGAACGCGTAGCGCACGCCCTGCCGGATACCTTTCCGGTGCATCTGGATGCGCCGGCCGCCTGTCCGAAGTTCGTCGGGTCCGTCATTCGTGGCGTGAACAGCCGCGCGACAACACCCATGTGGATGCGTGAGCGACTACGACGAGCTGGCATGCGTTCGATCAACCCGGTGGTTGACGTCACCAACTACGTCATGCTCGAGCTCGGTCAACCGATGCATGCCTACGATATGGCTAAGCTTCGCGGTGAGATTCGAGTGCGCCTAGCACGCGAGGGAGAGCCGATCACGCTGCTCGACGGTAGGACGATTGAGGCTCGCTCCGACGTACTACTCATCACGGATCGGGAGGGTCCCGTGGGGCTCGCGGGAATCATGGGCGGCAGCCGCACGGGCGTCAGCGCCGAGACCACCGACGTATTTCTCGAGGTAGCCTACTTTGCACCGGAGGCGATCGTCGGCCGCTCGCGCCGCTGGGGCCTGGTGACCGATGCGAGTCAGCGCTTCGAGCGCGGCGTAGATCCGACAGGGCAGGAACGCGCATTGGAGCGGGCGACTGCACTTCTGCGCGGCATTGCGGGAGGCGAGTCCGGCCCCGTGACCCGCACTCACTCGGAGAAGCACGAGCCGCGGCGCAACCCCGTAACCCTGAGACGGACGCAGCTCGAACGCCTGCTCGGCCTTAGCCTCGAGGCCGAACGTGTCACACGAACGCTCGAAGCACTGCAGATGCGGGTAGCACCCATTGCGCAGGGATGGCAAGTCACGCCACCGGCACACCGTTTCGATATTGCCATCGAGGCGGATCTGATCGAGGAAGTCGCGCGCTTGGCGGGCTATGAGGCGATTCCGGAAGTGGATGCCGTGGCCCCCCAGCGCTTCCGGAAGTTGCCTGAAGCGCGCCCGCCGGAGCACGTCGTCTTGGAAGCCCTCGCCATGCGGGGCTATCAGGAGTGTGTGACCCTTGCGTTCGTCGATCCGGCCCTGCAACAGCGCCTATTTCCCGATCGCACTGGCATCGCTCTCTCCAACCCGATCGCGAGCGACCTGTCCGTCATGCGCGTCTCGCTGTGGCCCGGGCTCTTGCGTGCGGCTCTGGAGAATCAGCGTCGGCAACAGGATAGCATCCGGCTCTTCAAACACGGCGCGAGGTTCGTGCTCGACGACACCGGCACGCGCGAGATTGACACGCTGTCCGGCGTTGCGTGTGGTCCGCGGTTGCCGGAGCAGTGGGGTGTGCCGCGTGAGATGCGCGCGCCGGCGGACTTCTACGACGTAAAGGGCGATATCGAGTCGCTGCTCGTCGCGACGGGGGCGCGCGACTCGTTTACGTTCGAAGCGGTTTCGCTGCCGTGCTTGCACCCGGGCCGCGCCGCACGGCTGCTGCGGCAAGGTCACGAGGTTGGCTGGATCGGCGAGCTGCATCCCGCGCTGGTGCGGGAACTCGATTTTACATATGTCCCGGTGCTGTTTGAGATGGACATTGAGCCGGCTCTCACCGTCGAGAGGCCGGCATACCGGGAGATCTCACGCTTCCCGCAAGTGCGGCGTGACCTCGCGGTGGTCGTCGATGAATCGGTGACTTTAAGTGCTCTGGCTGAGCGTGTAGTCTTGTCCGCCTCAAACCTTTTGCGTGATCTCCGCATTTTCGACGTGTATCGCGGCCCGGGCGTAGAAGCAGGTCGAAAAAGCGTCGCTTTGGGCTTGATTTTTCAGGATATTTCTCGCACCCTTACTGATGATGACGTGGAGCGCCTCATCGCCTCGGTCGTGGCGGAGCTGCGCGTGAGCTTCAACGCAAGAATACGAGAATAACGATGGCCCTGACCAAGGCGGAGATGGCCGAAGCGCTGTTCAACCAGCTTGGCCTCAACAAGCGAGAGGCACGTGAACTGGTGGACCTGTTCTTCGAAGAGGTTCGCGCGGCGCTTTCCAACGGGGAGCAGGTGAAGCTGTCCGGCTTCGGCAACTTCGATCTGCGCGACAAGAACCAGCGTCCCGGCCGCAATCCCAAGACGGGCGAGGAAATTCCAATCAGCGCCCGCCGTGTGGTGACGTTCCGCCCTGGCCAGAAACTGAAGGCGCGCGTCGAGGCCTATGTTGGAGCCAAAGAATAACGCCCAGTTGCCGGCGATCCCCGGCAAGCGCTACTTCACCATCGGTGAAGTGAGCGA
>VBNY01000121.1:1138-7904 GCA_005877705.1 Gammaproteobacteria bacterium | reverse complement strand
TCGCCGCCATCTGATCCAGCACGGCAGGCGCAGGCGGCACGCCTGCGATGCGATCGTAGATGCGTTTGGCCTGCTCGCGCGGGCCTGCAAACGCCGGCGCCGCTATCTGGGCGAGCAGCACGAGCGCGCACGCCACGCCCGCTGCAAGGGACCGACGCTCGCGGCGCGGACCCTTGGATCGACAGTGTGTTCTCGTTGCCATGGCGCTCGTCTACTCCCACGCAATTGCCGATGCGCGGGCCGAACTATACGACCCTGCGCGCCCCGCCCCGCTTGTCTGCCACCAGTGACGTCGCCAGACGCCGACACTTTTCTTGTGCGCACGCCGCGCGCTTCAATACGCGGCAAACTGCGAGTCTGGTCACGGCGTCCGGGTGACCGAAGGACTACCTAATAACCGCGCGATCGGCTCGGCCCGGCCGCCTGACAGAGAACCAAGGAACCGCGCCGGTGCGCCGTGATCAAATCGGCACAACAGCGAAACTGAATCGACGGGGTTGGAAATACGTTACATTCGCCCGCCGCGGGGAGCGCGCGGACCGAGTGTGCTCTGGAGTGTCTCGAATGAACGTGCAGCGGCGATTCGTGAAGCGTGTCACGCGCGGGGACGAACGGCCACCCGGCGCTCGCAGCCGCTCCGGCTGCGGGGTCGTGCTGGCCCTGGCCGCATCTCTCGCGGCCTGCAGCAGCGGCGGGAACATCAGTATCGGCAACAGCCAGAAAGCCGATCCCGCGACGGTCGACTTCCCGATCTTCTACGTCAAGCGCACGATCCCGCCGACCACGGACGATCTGCGCCTGCTGCGCTTTGCGGTCCCGCAGGCGGACCTCTACAAACGCGACAGCGCCTCTCCCAGCGCGACGGAGACCAACATCACCGCGCGGGTCACCGCGAAAGCCTCGTACGACGTGAAAGACATCGACGCCTCGCCCGACGGCACCAAGGTGGTGTTCGCGATGCGCGGCCCGCTCACGATGAACATGGTGCAGAAGAACCCGCCATCGTGGCGTATCTGGGAATACGTCATCGCGACCGACACGCTGCACCAGGTGGTCGATCCCGCGGTCGACCCCGCTCCGCTCACGGTGAACGACGTATCGCCGCACTACCTGCCGGACGGACGCATCCTGTTCTCTTCGACGCGCCAGACGCAATCGAAGGGCGTTCTGCTCGATGAAGGCAAACCGCAGTTCGAGGCGCAGGACGAGGACCGCAACGAACCGGCCTTCGTGCTGCACGTGATGAACGCCGACGGAGCGAACATTCATCAGATTCAAGGACGGCATGCATCTGTACTCGGCCAATCCCGACGGCACCGACCTGCAGCTCTACTACGGCGCCAACAGCCACATGACGGGCACGAACAACACCGTCATCGAGTTCATCAGGCCGCGCGAGATGCAGGACGGCCGTATCCTCACACTCGTGCGCCAGTACACGGATGCCTCCGCGACGGCGAAAACCGATTTCGGCGGCGATCTCGTCGTCATCGACGGCAACCGCTACGTCGAGAACACGCAGCCGACGCTCGCCAACGCGGGACTCACCGGACCCGCGCAGACGCCCGCCACGTCGAACGACGTGCGCACCATTCCGGGGCCCTCGCCCGGCGGGCGTTTCAACTCCGCGGCTCCTCTGTGGGACGGCACGAACCGCATTCTGGTGAGCTGGACGCAATGCCGCCTGCTGGATAGCACCCAGACGCCGCCCGCGATCGTGCCGTGTACCGATGCGCGCCTCGCCGATCCGAACGTGCAGACCGCACCGCCTCTGTACAGCGTATGGATGTTCAATCCGAGCCAGAACACGATCCTGCCGGTGATGCCGCCGGTCGAGAACGTGATGGTCGCGGACATCGTGGCCACGCAGCCGCGCACTCTGGAGAACATCATTCTCGACAAGATCGCCGGCGTCGACCTCGACCAGGACCTCGTGACCGCGGGTGTCGGCGTGATAGATGTCCGCAGCGTCTACGACTTCGACGGCGTAGACACGGCCACGCCGAACATCCCGACGGTCGCGGACCCCGCCACCGCCAGCCAGCGTCCAGCACGCTTCATCCGCCTGGAGAAGGCCGTCTCGATCCCGAGTATGGATGTGGTGAAGCTTGCCCCCGCGGCTTTCGGCGCGAGCGACTACATGCGCGAGATCGTGGGTTACGCGCCCGTCGAGCCCGACGGCTCCGTCCGCATCGAGGTGCCGGCAAACGTCGCCTTCACGTTCAGCGTTCTGGATGTCAATGGACGGCGTATCTCACCCGTGCAGAGCGTTTGGCTGCAGGTGAAACCCGGCGAAGTCGTCACGTGCAACGGCTGTCACAGGCCGGCCACGGCGCAGCAACCGATCTCGCACGGCCGCGCCGGCCTGTTCGCGTCCGCCTACTCGGGAGCCGCCGCGACCGGGACGGCCTTCCCGCACACCTACGCGTCGGGCGCGAACGCCTTCCTGCCGAATGCCGGCGAGAGCATGGCTGAGGCGCGCATGCGCACCAGCTGCACCTCCGATGTGCCCCGCTGCAAGCAGATGGTCCCGAGCGTGAACGTGCTCTACACCGACGTGTGGACGGATCCGGCCCAAGCGACCCCCGCGGCGCCCGTCAGCTACCGCTACGATGATCCAACATTCATGACACCCATCCCGACGAGCCCCGCCTGCGTCAGCGCCTGGGCGGCGAACTGCCGCATCGTGATCAATTACCCGCAGTACATCCAGGCGCTGTGGGATCTGGCGCGTCAGACGGTGGTGGCCGGCGTGGTCACGGCTGACCACACCTTCACCCAGGCGACCTGCCACGATGCCACTGGCGCGGTGAACAACCATCTCAATCTGACGAATACGGCCTCGAACGATGAGCCGCTGCAGCCCATTTCATACCGCGAGCTGCTCTTCCCGCATAACGAGCCAGGTCCGCTCGACGCGAACGGCAACCCGACGACACTGTCTTTTGGACCCTATATGGATGCCGGCAGCGCCAACGGCGGGCGCTCGAGGACGTCTCTCGGCCTATTTGGTCCGAGCGGCGACACGATTCACAAGGGGACTCTGTCCGCCGCCGAGCTTCGTTTGATCTCCGAGTGGCTGGACATCGGCGCGCAGTTCTTCAACAACCCGTTCGATCCGACCGTGCCGGTCAACTAGCGGGCCGCCACCCACAAGACTCGACCGATACGCCATAATTGGCCGATGTCCCCTTTACAAGAAACCCAATTTCGTGGGGCCCGGTAGGTCGAGACTGCGAACCGCTCCATTCGGGGACCCGCTCGCGGGTGTCCTACTCCTCTTGGCATTGCTCGCCGCGCCCGCGGCGAGCAATGCGCGCCAGTACCTGCAGGTGTTCGTCAAGCAGCCATATCTCGAGCTGCACTCCGGGCCGGGTCGCGGCTACCCTGTATTCCACGTCGTTGCGCGGGACGAGAGCGTGGACGTGCTGTTCCGGCGCACCGACTGGTTCAAGGTGCGTACGGAGCGCGGCGTGCAGGGCTGGGCTACGCAGTGGGACATGCTGCGGACAGTGCTCGCCGACGGCTCGCCGTTCACGTTCAATGTTGGCGAGCGCTCGGGTTTCACGTCCCACCGCTGGGAGCTGGGGGCGTTCGCCGGCCAGTACGGCGGCGCCACGCTGATCTCGGCCTATGGCTCGTTCTCGCTCAACTCGCAGCTCGCCGGCGAGCTGTCGGTCGGGCAGTTCCTCGGCAAGTTCTCCAATGGAGTTGTTGGTGACGTCGGCCTCATGCACCTGCTCGTGCCCGAGTGGCGGGTGTCGCCGTTCCTGATGCTCGGCACGGGGGTGATATACCTCGAGCCAAAGGCCACGCTTGTGCGACCGGCGCAGCGCACCGAACAGACCGCATACGTCGGGGGCGGTGTACGCTACTACCTTGCGCGCAGGTTCTTCCTGCGCGCCGAGTACAAGAGTCACGTCGTATTCACGAAGCGCAACCAGAACGACAAGGTGGACGAATGGAAACTGGGATTCGCGTTCTTCTACTGACGGTGACGCTGGCTGCGCTGTCCGGCTGCGCATCGGTGCGCAACTGGTACCATCACCGCAGCGAGGTGCGCGCGGCGCGCGCCGAGGCCCGCGAAGAGGCCGAGGCAGCCCGCAACGAGCCGCCGCAGGACGAGAACGCGCCGCCGCGGGTCGTCGAGCCGGAGGTTGCGCGCCGCAAGATTAAGGTACCTAAGATCCACGCCTCGAACATCGAGCTCGGGCTGCATTATGGTGCCTTGTCGATCGAGGACTTCGGCACCAACCCTAGCTACGGGGTGAGCGCCGCCTATCACGTCACGGAAGACTTCTTTTTCCTCGCGGAAACCGGCCGCTCCACCGCAGGGCGCACCAGTTTCGAGACTCTCGGGGGAAACATCCAGCTGCTTACCCGCGCTGAGAGGCACTTCACGTACTATGACCTCACACTCGGCTACAACTTCCTGCCGGGCGAGGCGTTTATCGGTCGTGGCCTCGCCCTGACGAGCGCGTTCTATCTGCTCGGCGGCCTGGGCGCCACCGACTTCGCCGGAGACAAGAAGTTCACGCTGAACTTCGGCGCCGGCTACCGGGTGCTGCCGGCGGATTGGCTGGCGGTCCACATCACGGTGCAGGATCGTGTGTTCCGCTCCGACCTGCTCGGGGTCGCCAAGCTCACCAACAACTTCGAGGCGCGCATCGGTACGACCGTCTTCTTCTAGAGGTCATGCAACATGAGGAATCGGATCGCAGCCCTGGCAACCGCCTGCATCATCGCCCTGCCCGCACTGGCGATGAGCTCGAGCAGCGCGGCGCCGCAATTCACGCTCGCGGCGCGCGGCGGCCGCCCGGTGAGCCTCGTCCAATACAAGGGCCAGGTGGTGATGATCAACTTCTGGGCGAGCTGGTGCGGCCCGTGCCGCCAGGAGATGCCGTTGCTGGAGCACATCTACCGCAAGTACAACAAGCTCGGGTTCACGCTGCTCGGGGTGAACGTGGAGCCCGATTCGCAGGCCGCGGATGACTGGCTCAAACAGACGCCGGTGAGCTTTCCGATCCTCTATGATAAGGAGAGCACGGTGAGCAGGCTGTTCGACGTCGCCGGCATGCCCAGCACCGTCATCATCGACCGCAAGGGCAAGGTGCGCATGCTGCACAAGGGCTACAAGCCGGGCGACGAGAACGAGTACCTCGACAGCATCCGCAGCCTGGTGCGCGAATAGCCGGGAGCTTCATTGGATGGGCGGTGTTTGCAAGTGTGCGCGCGCGATCCTGATCGCCGCGGCGGGTGTGGGGGCGCTCGCCGGCTGCTCGCCGATCGAGCCGTGGGTGAAGCCCTACGAGCGCGAGCATTTCGCGGACCCGATCATGTCGTTCAACCGCGACCCGGTCTCGACCGTGTACCTCGAGCACGTGTTTGAATCGCGCGAGGGTGCCCGGGGAGCCACGGGTGGCGTAGGCGGCGGCTGCGGGTGCAACTGAGCGTGCGGGTCGTCAGGGCACTGCTGGCTGTGTGCCTGACCGGGGCGCCGGCGCTCGCCGGCGTCCTGCCCGAGGACCGCGCCGACGTGCTCTATCACCGCTACCAGGGCGGGGGCATCACGATCCAGGGTCCTTCGGTGCTGGTGCGCAAGAAGCTCGGCGACAGCTTCTCGCTCTCGGCCAACTACTACGAGGACATGATCTCGAGCGCCTCGATCGACGTGCAGCTGTCCGCGAGCCCGTATCACGAGACGCGCAAGCAGAAGAGCCTGTCCGTCGATTACCTGCACGGCAAGTCGACGTACAGCGCGGGAATCATCAACAGCAAGGAGCCTGACTACAAGTCGGACACCGCCTACTACTCGATCAGCCAGGACATGTTCGGCGATCTGACGACCGTGACCATGAGCTACCACCGGGGGTGGGACCGCGTCTACAAGGACCTCAAGGATGCGGCGACCGGCGCCATCATCAACGACACCAAGTTCAATGGCGGCCTCGGTTTCGCAATCGCGGAGCACCGCGGCTACGCGCTCGGCCTGAGCCAGATCCTGACGCGGAATATGATTCTGGGCGTCAACTACGAGGCCATCACGGACGAGGGCTACCTCGCAAACCCGTACCGCAATATCCGTTACTTCGATCCGACCGTGCCCGGAAAGCAGTTCACGCTCGCGGACCAGGTCTATCCGCGCACCCGCACGAGCAATGCCGCGGCCGTGCAGCTGAAGTACTTCCTTCCGTACCGGGCCGCCCTCAGCGGCCAATACCGCTACTTCAGGGACACCTGGGGGATCACCGCGCACACGGTCGAGCTCGGCTACACGCATCCGGCGTGGAAGCACTGGATATTCGACGGTAGCCTGCGCTATTACCGCCAGGGCGCCGCGGATTTCTACAGCGACCTGTTTCCGCGCGCGAACTACTCCAACTTCATGGCGCGCGACCGCGAGCTCGCTGCTTTCCACAGCTTCACCCTGGGCATCGGTGCTTCCTACGAGTTTTCGGTTCCGCGCGCGCCCTGGATCAACAAGAGCAGCGCCAACGTGCGCTTCGACCGGCTGATGATCGACTACAGCGACTTCCGCAATGCGCTGTTGGCGGGTCAGCGCGGCTTTACCGCCGGCAACGAGCCGCTCTACAAGCTCGACGCCAATATCTTCCAGGTCTTTGTCTCGATCTGGTTCTAGGCTCGGTTTGCGGCCCCAAGCACGCTGAACCGCAGCTGAACTCGAGCGCACGGTGAGTTTCACACGCGCATGTCCCGTTGCAACGGCAGCTGAGTTAAGCTTCGCCCCCATCAGTCGCGCGCCGCT
>VBNY01000121.1:0-1123 GCA_005877705.1 Gammaproteobacteria bacterium | reverse complement strand
CCGAATGTCGGCAAGCGGCGACAGTTATGAGGGGATCTTCAACATGCGCACCCGCACCAGTGTTTTCACTCTGCTCGCCGGCATCGTGCTCGCAGTCACCGCCGCCGGCGCGCAGGCGCAAGCGCGCGAAGAGGGCCGCCTTCTGATGGCGAGTCAAGTCCTCGAGGAGTTGCGTGCCACGCGCGACCAGTCGATACCGGATCGCCTGCTCGAACGCGCCTACGGTATCGCCGTCTTCCCCGACATGACCAAGGTCGCGTTCTTCGCGGGCGGGCGCCGTGGCCACGGCGTGCTCGTCCTGCGGGACAAGGACGGCCGCTTCACCAGCCCGGTGTTCGTCACGATGACCGGCGGAAGCTTCGGCTGGCAGTGGGGCGTACAGCTCACCGACATCGTGCTGGTGTTCACGACCCGCAAGGGCATAGAAGGCCTCACGGGAGGCAAGGTGACGTTGGGCGCGGACGCTTCGGTCGCGGCGGGGCCGGTCGGACGCCAGGCATCGGTCGAAACCGATCCGGGATTTACGGCGGAGGTGTATTCCTACTCGCGTAGCCGAGGCGTGTTCGCCGGCATTGCGCTCGATGGCACCGCGCTCACGATCGACGCGAAGGCCAACGCCGCTTTCTACAGGAAGCCCGGAGTGCTCGCTTCAGACATCGTCGCCGGCAACGTGAAGACCGAGGACGAGGCTGCGCGGCGCTTCCTCGCCGCAGTGTCCACGAGCACGCGAGCCCAGCCGCAGTCGACGTCCGTCGCCACTGCGGCACCCAAGACCACGCAGCCGAGTCAACCGCGCCCGCAGCAGTCATCGAGCGCGGCCAAGTCGTTCCCCATGGAAGACCCGCAGCCGGGGCGCGAGCCGAAGTAACTCAGCGCGCCGACGGAGCGGGGCTGTGGTGGGGCCTTGTCCGCAGCCCGGCGGAAACGCCTTCAGATCGCCGTCTTCTTCCACGCCGTGTTTTATCGGCGAAGTACTGCACCTGACGAGCATGGATGGTGATGGAGAGCCATGCGGACCCTCCTGCAGAAGTGTTCTGGGGCTATCGTGATCCCACGCTGATGACAGTTTCAGTCAGCAGTGTTGCAGGCCAGCACGGCAAATCACGGGACAGCCGCAACGCAT
>VBNY01000120.1 GCA_005877705.1 Gammaproteobacteria bacterium | reverse complement strand
CGCCTCCGCCAAGCGGATGTTGCGCGGAATGATGGTGCGGAAAACCTTGTCGCCGAAGTACATGATGAGCTGCGCGCTCACCTCGTTCGCGAGATTGTTCCGAGGGTCGAACATCGTGCGCAGGATGCCTTCGACCTCGAGCTGCGGATTGACGGCCTCGCGGATCTGCTCGATCGTCCCGAGCAGCGCAGTCAGTCCCTCGAGGGCGTAGTACTCGCACTGGATGGGAATGAGGACGCTATCTGCCGCCACGAGTGAGTTCACCGTGAGCATGTTGAGCGCCGGCGGGCAGTCTATGAGGACCACGTCGAAGGAATCGCGCAGCGGCGCGAGTGCGTGCCGAAACTTCGTTTCGCGCCCGGTCATCATGGTGAGCAGGCGCACTTCGGCGGACGTGAGGTCCTGGTTAGCGGGCAGCAGCGTGAAGCCCCCGGGGTCGACTTTGATCAGGGCTGAGCCAAGCTCGAGCTCCCCCAGCAGCACCTCGCAGGAGCCGCGCTCGAGCGTCGCCTTGTCGATACCGCTGCCCATCGTGGCGTTGCCCTGGGGATCGAGATCCACGAGCAGCACGCGCCGCTTGGTCGCGGCGAGCGACGCGGCGAGATTGACCGCGGTGGTGGTCTTGCCGACGCCGCCCTTCTGGTTCGCAATGGCGATCACGCGCCTCATGGGCGACAGTGTACTTCACCACCGCCGCCGCGCCCGCGCCTGTGTGGCCGCGGCCCGGACAACGCTGCGCATTCTGGACCTAGTCCAGGAGCACTAGACGACCGCGCTTAACTACCGCGCCAGCACGATGGCGCAGCGGGCCTCCCCCAGCCCCGGCACCACGAGCTCGTGATACTGCTCCACGCGCCACTCCGACGGAATCGCCTGCAGCTCATCTCGCGGCCACTTTCCCTTCATGGCCAACACACGCGTGCGCCGCCCGCAGAGCGGCGCTACCTTCTCCAGCATCTCCGGTAGCGGCGCGAATGCGCGAGCGACCACGGTGTCGAATGGTATGCGCGGCTTGAGTGTCTCAACGCGCGCGTGAACGCTTTCGACATTGACCAATCCAAGCACATGGGCCGCGTGCGAGACGAAGCGGATCTTCTTGCCGTTCGAGTCGATCAGAGTGAAGCGCCGCTCCTGGTTCGCGAGCGCAAGCGGAAGCCCGGGAAATCCCGCGCCGGTGCCCACGTCGGCGATCGCGCCGCCGTGCAGATCGCGGTGGACGGCCAGGCTGTCGAGCAGATGGTGCGTGACCATCTCCTCTCGCTTGGTGATGGCTGTCAGATTGTAGGTGCGGTTCCAGCGCTCCAGCTCATCGAGCAGCTGCAGCAGCCGCGCGGCGTCGTGCTCCGTCAGCGCGACACCCAGGCCCGCCGCATCGTGCACGAGACGCTCGACCGAGCTCGTCGCGGCAGCTCCGGCGCTTGCAGTAGTGGTTCGCAGGGACCCGCTCCCCGGGGCGGATTTCGCGTACCGCGTGGGTACTGCGTGGATCGCCCCCAAGGGGGCGATTGTGTCAGAAGCGCCCGGTAACGCGCATCTGCTGCGAGTGCGCTCACCGGCGATGCCATACTCGAGCCCTTGCTCCCGAGAAAATCGTGAGACTGCTGCTCGTAGAAGACGATGCCATGATCGGGGAGGCGATCCGCACGGGCCTCAGGCGGGACGGTTTCACCGTGGATTGGGTGCACGACGGCGAGTCGGCCGACCAGGTGCTGCGAACCGACGCTTTCGACCTGCTGCTGCTGGATCTCGGTCTGCCACGCAAGGGCGGTTTGCAGGTGCTGCAGGCCTTGAGAGCGCGCCAGCAGGCCGTTCCGGTGCTCATCATCACGGCGCGCGATGCGGTATCCGACCGGGTGCAGGGACTGGATGCCGGCGCCGACGATTACCTCGTCAAACCGTTCGATCTCGAGGAGCTCGCGGCCCGCATCCGGGCGCTACTGCGCCGCAAATCCGGCCGCCCCGAGCCGCACATCGAGCACCTCGGGGTCGCGTTGCACCCGGCCACACACCGGGTGAGGCGCGACGGACGGGACGTGCCGTTATCACCCAGGGAGTTCGCGCTCTTGCAGCTGCTCATGGAGCGGCCCGGGACGATCCTGTCGCGCGCCCAGATAGAAGAGCGCCTCTACGGCTGGGGCGAGGAAGTCGAGAGCAACGCGGTCGAAGTGCACATTCACGCGCTGCGGCGCAAGCTCGGTGCCGATTTCATCCTCAACGTTCGCGGCGTCGGTTATCGCGTGAGGCCGGCATAGTGGTGCAAGAGTCGCGCCTTTTGCACCACGTGCAGAAAGCGCCGCCGGCGACTTTCTGTCGAGGACGAACATGAGCTCGCTGCGCGCCCGCCTGCTGGTGTGGCTGCTCGCGGCCGTGGTGTTCGTCGGGGCTGTCGGCGGCTGGACCGTCTACCGCAATGCGCTCGCCGAGGCGGACGCGTTCTTCGATTATCACCTGCGACAGACCGCGCTCATTCTCAAGAACCAACCGGTGGAGTACTACCTGCTGAGGCCGCAGATCATTGCGCCGGACGACGCGTGTCGCACCCGCACGCGGTCCTGCCGGCTATTACCACCATCGGCTTCTCGACCGTCACGACCAGCGAAGGCCGCTGGCGGGTCTTCGGGGTGCAAGCGCCGACCAAGGTGATCCAGGTTGCGCAGCCGATGCGCGTGCGCGAGCAACAGGCGGTGGACCTTGCGCTCAAGACTTTGAAACCCTTCGCGTTGCTGTTGCCCGTGCTGGGCGTCCTGATCTGGCTCGCTGTGGGTCGCGCACTCGAGCCGATGCAGCGGCTGACCGGCCTCGTGAGAGCGCGCCGCGTGGACGCCCTCGATCCTCTGCCGGATGAGCGGTTGCCCGATGAGGTCCGCCCGCTCGTGGGGGCGCTCAATGACCTGCTCACACGCTTAGCCGGCGCACTGGAACACGAGCGCGCGTTCATGGCGGACGCCGCACATGAGCTGCGCACACCGCTTACGGCGCTGCATCTGCAGATGGAGATGCTGGCGCGGGCCGGGACCGAAGCGGAGCGCGCCGAGGCGATGCAGACGCTGTCGGCCGGCGTACAACGGGCGATCCGACTGGTGGAGCAGCTGCTTGCGCTGGCCCGCCAACAGCCTCGTGCGGAGCCCGCACGGGTGCGGGTTGCGCTGGATGATGTTGCCCGCGAAATCGTCGCCGAGTTGGTGCCGCTGGCGGATGCCAAGAGGATCGACCTCGGCATTTCCAGCTCGCAGCCCGCATCCGCCGAGGGAGACCCCGACGCGCTGCGTACGCTGTTGCGCAACCTCGTAGACAACGCCGTGCGCTACACGCCGAGCGGCGGTCGTGTGGACGTTTCCGTGGAGCACTCGGATAAGCCGGATCAGCCTGACACTTCGCAACGACAAGCGGTGGTCAGGGTGGTCGACAACGGTCCGGGGATCCCACCGCAAGAGCGCTCCCGGGTGTTTGATCGGTTCTATCGCCGCCCCGGCACCTCACCCCCTGGCAGCGGTCTCGGCATGGCCATCGTCAAGGCGATCGCCGATACGCACGGCGCGGTTGTCACGCTCGACTCGGGACCTGACGGGCGCGGGCTGGCGGTGAGCGCGTCCTTCCCGGCGGCGGCGTAGGAGTTCGTAAGACGCTTCAGTGCGCCAGCTTGTCGAGGAACATGGCGGCGGTCTGCAGATAGACGTCGCGATTGGCTTTCTTGCGGAAGCCGTGCCCTTCGTCCTTCGCGGCGAGATACCAGACTTCGCCGCCCTTGGAGCGGATGCGCCAGACCATCTGCTGCGACTCGGACGCGGGCACGCGCGGATCGTTGAGCCCCGCCACGACGAGCAGCGGCCTGCGGATCGCGGCCGCATTGTTGAGCGGAGAGATGCGATTGAGGTACGTGCGCATCTTCGGATCCCGCTCATCGCCATATTCCGCGCGCCGCAGATCGCGCCGGTAGCCGGCCGTGTTGCTCAGGAAAGTGACGAAGTTACTGATCCCCACGACGTCGATGCCGCCGCGCAACCGGTCGCTGTACAGCGCCAGCGACGCAAGCGCCATATAGCCCCCATAGGAGCCGCCCATCACGGCGATGTGATTGCGATCAAAGGCCGGCTGCAGCCCGATCCACACCAGCAGTGAGCCGATATCACGCACGGCATCCTCGCGCAGCACGCCGTTATCGAGCATGAGGAACGTCTTCCCGTAACCGGATGACCCGCGCACGTTCGGTGCGATCACGGAGTAGCCGAGCTCGTTGACGAGAAACTGGAAGAACGGCTCCCAGCCGGGGCGGTACTGGGCTTCCGGGCCGCCGTGAATGCTGATCACGACGGGGGTTACCCGCGCTGTGCGCGGCCGGTACACATAGGCCGAGAGCATGCGTTGACGGCCGCTCACCCGATCCCATGTGGGGTAGTGAACGAGCTCCGCCGATGCGAAGGTTTTCGTGTCGACGGGACCCGCCTCGCTCTTGGTCCAGCGCTCCAGCGTGTTGTGTCCAAGGTCGAACACGTACACGTCGCGCGGCGATTGCGGCGATTCGGCCGAGAGCGCGAGACGGCGTCCCGTGCGGTCGAAACGCACGCTCGCGATCTGGCCTTCGGGGAGGCCGGAGGGAGTCAGCTCGAGCTTGGCCAACCTGTCGAGGACGGTGAGACGGCTGCGTCCATCCTCGTTCACGACATACGCGATGTAGTGTCCGTCGGCGCTTACGTCGAAGGCTTCGACGTCCCACGGTACGTCCGGCGTCACTTTGCGCGCCTGGTGCGTGACCGGATCAAGATAACGAAGCTGCGTGAACTCGCCGTCCTCGTCCGAGACGAGGTAGATGCCGCGGCCGTCCGGGGCGAACTTCGCGGACCGGATGCCGATCTTGCGGCCGCTCGCCTCCAGAGGCGTGACCGAGCCAGTGGCCACGTCCGCCAGGTACAGATAGCTTTCGTTGATCGATACGTACTTCCACAGCAGCAGCTTGCGATCATCCGCCGACCAGTCGAGCGGATACCACGTGTCCCGCTGACCGCCGGCCACGAGCCGCGGCTCCGAGCCGTCCGTTACGTCTACGACGTAGATGTCATAGCTGACGCCATCGCGCTCGTTGCCGTAAAACGCGACGCGCTTGCCGTCGTTCGACCAGACTGGACTGCCGTGCAGGAACTTGCCCTTGGTAAGGGCGCGCACGGCGCCGCTTCCGGCGTAGTAGTAGAGCTGCGCGTTCTCGTCACCCCCCTGGTCCTTCAGGAACACAAACCCGGCACCGATGCGCGGCGCGCGGGCCTCCGTGATCGGTTCCGAGTAGAAGGTGAGCTGCTCACGCGCGCCGAGGGGAGTGGCGACCCGATGCACCTGCTCGACATCGCCGAATCGTGTGGCGACCAGCATGCTCCCGTCGGGGAGCCAGTCGAGGAAGCTCGCCTGGCGCGATTGCTGGTAGCGCTCCAGGCGCGCCGCCAGTGCGGCATCGAGCGGCGGAATGCCTTCGAAAAGCAGGCTGCCGCGCTCCTGGCGCGGCGGGACTGGCGCTTGCTGCGCCCGCCCCTGGTGCGCGAGGAAAACGACAACCGATGCCGCAGTCAGGGCGATGCGGGCCCGCGAAACAGGTTCAGTCGCAATCATAGGCGAGGCGTAGCGTACAACGTTACGATGGGCACGTAACGGTTCACCTACTCGATTCACTTGGACAACGTTCCTTTGAAGCCGAGACTCATACACCAGCCAGACGGCGTCACCGCCGTCGACACGGAATATCTGCACCCCGGACACGCCGCCTCGCACATCATCCGGCACGCGGGCCGCGCGGCTTTCGTCGATGTTGGCACAAACGATTCCGTGCCGTACCTGCTCGCCGCGCTCGATGCGCTCGGTGTCGCGCGCGAGGCGGTGGATTACGTGTTTCTGACCCACGTGCATCTGGATCATGCGGCCGGCGCAGGCCGGCTGCTGCTGGAGCTGCCGAACGCGCGGGCCGTTCTGCATCCGCGCGGCGCGCCGCACGTCATCGATCCGCAGGCACTGATCGCCGCTTCGAAGGTCGTGTACGGAGAAGAGCGTTTCCGCCGGCTCTACGGTGAACTGGTGCCGATTCCAGCCGAGCGCGTGCGCGTTGTGAGCGATGGCGAGCGCTACAGCCTCGCCGGCCGGGATCTCGAGCTGATACACACTCCCGGGCACGCCCTGCATCACTACGTGATCGTCGATGAGGCTCATGCGAGCATCTTCACGGGGGACACGTTCGGCATTTCCTATCGGGAGCTCGACACGGCAAAGGGCGCCTTCATCTTCCCGACCACCAGCCCGACACAGTTCGACCCCGACCAGCTCGTCGCGTCCATCGACCGCATGCTGGGCTACGCGCCCGAGTCGATGTATCTCATGCACTTCAGCCGCGTCACGGACGTGCCGCGGCTCGCTGAGTCTCTCAAAGCGCAGATCCGCGAGTTCGCGCGCATCGCCCGCGGTCATGCGGGCGCGGCCGACTCTTACGCCGCGATCCGCGCGGACATGCGGGACTTGTGGCTCGACATGGCCCAGCGGCATGGGTGCGCGTTGTCCGATGCCGGGATCGAGGAGTTGCTCGCGGACGACCTCGACCTCAACACTCAGGGCCTCATCGTCTGGCTCCGCCGGCACAACAAGGGGTAGATGCCATGGCTGCATTCAAAGCGTTCCGCATCCACGAGGAAGGCAAGAAGATCCTCGCCCGTTTCGAGCGGCTCACGCTCGATGATCTCGCACCGGGCGACGTCGTAGTGCGCGTCACGCACTCGGACATCAGCTACAAGGACGCCCTCGCAGCCACCGGCGCAGGGAGGATCCTGAGACGCTACCCGCTCGTGGGCGGCGTCGACCTCGCCGGTGTCGTCGAGTCATCGACCGACCCACGCTATTCGAAGGGCGACCGCGTGCTCGTGACCGGTTGCGCCCTTTCCGAGACACACGACGGCGGTTATGCCGAGTACGCGCGCGTCAAGGGCGACTGGGTCATCCCGATTCCGCCGGGGCTCGATGAATTCAGCAGCATGGCGCTCGGCACCGCGGGCTTCACCGCGGCGCTGGCCGTCCATCGCATGGAGCACAACGGCCAGAGCCCTGCGGGCGGACCGGTCGTGGTCACGGGGGCTTCCGGCGGAGTTGGCAGCATCGCGGTCGATATGCTCGCCGTCCGCGGCTATGAAGTGGTCGCCGTGAGCGGCAAGGAGGCCGCCACGCAATACCTGAAGACTCTCGGAGCCGCTCGCGTGCTGCCGCGCCAGCAGATCAATTTCGGCTCGAAGCCGCTGGAGGCGGCACAATTCGCCGGAGCCATCGACAATGTCGGCGGGGAAATGCTCACCTGGCTCACCCGCACCGTGGACTTCTGGGGCAACATCGCCAGCATCGGCCTGGCCGGCAGCGCGGAGCTGAAGACTACCGTGATGCCGTTCATCCTGCGCGGCGTGAATCTCCTCGGTATCAATTCCTCCGCCACGCAGCGCGCGCTGCGGCTTGCGGTGTGGAGCCGTATCGCAACCGATCTCAAGCCGAGACATCTGGACCGGATCGTGACTCGGACCATTTCCTTCGATGAGCTCCCTGGCGCTTTCCCGGCCTACGTCGAGGGCGGCGTCACGGGGCGAACCGTGGTGAGGATCGGCTGAGGCGATCCGCGGGCAAGTTACCGGCGAGTAGGATGCCGCACGGCGGCTCTGTCCGCCGGCGCGCTGCGTGTATAGAATGTCTCTCGTCCCCCTTCCGAGGTCCACCATGTCGGATCCACTAGTCAGCGCCGGGACGCGGCTGCGCGCCGCGCTCGAGGCGGAGCGACCGCTGCAGGTGGTCGGGACGGTTAACGCCTATTGCGCCTTGCTCGCCGCGCGCAGCGGCTTTCGGGCCCTGTATCTTTCCGGCGCGGGAGTCGCGAACGCCTCCTTCGGCCTGCCGGACCTCGGCATGACTTCCCTCAACGACGTTTGCGAGGATGTGCGGCGAATTACCGCGGCGTGCGAACTGCCGCTGCTGGTCGATGCCGATACGGGTTGGGGCGCCGCGTTCAACATTGCCAAGACCTGCGCCG
>VBNY01000496.1 GCA_005877705.1 Gammaproteobacteria bacterium | reverse complement strand
GGCTTACGCGGCGGCACTTGAATCCGCTATACGCCCTGTGGACGGGACTGGTGGAAGCGGCGCAGGCCGCAGGCAAGATCAAGTCCATGGTCCCCTCTTATCACCTGTCGCTGATCATCGCCGGCGCCAGCTACCAATACATCGCGAGCCGGATGCGCATGCTGGAAGTGTATGGCATCGATGTGAACACCAAGGAGTTGCGCGAGCAGCACGCGAGCGCCGTGCTCGACGTGCTGTTCTGTGGAATGCTGGCGAGCCCCGCTCGCTGAGGCGCGCCCATTCCTGGACAACTGTGTTCACCTCCGTCTCCCTCTTGCACCCGATCGATCGATGGCATCATTTCGCTGAAAATCGCATATTCAAGCGATGGCATAGGATCTAAGCAGAGGACTGAGCATGCCTACCACCCTGGAACTGGCCAAGGCGCATGGCGCGGCCGAAGATCGTCGTGACGTGGCCGCTACGGTCGCGACCTTTACCCAAGACTGCCTGTACACGATCGAAGCCTTCGGAGTATCCCTGCAAGGCCGGGAGCAAGCCGCCGAGCACTACGCGGGAGCGTTCGCCGCCTGGCCCGACTTCTATAACAAGGAAGTGATCTGGTACGACGCGGGCAACGATGTCTGGGCCAAGGCCTACGTCGAGCTGACGCACAACAGCGAGTGGAACGGGATTGCCGCGACGGGGAAGAAAATCGGCTTCTGGTCAGCGGCTCACTTCCCGCGCGCCAGGGATGGTCTGCTGCTGGGTGAGCATGTATACATGAACGGCAATGAGCTCCTGCACAAGCTCGGAGCACTCCCGTCCGCCAATGCCTTTGAGCTCGCCGCACACATCCGTACTCAGGAAGAGCGAATTAAGAAGCTAGAGCAGGCACTTGCGCGAAAGTAGCGTGCCGCCGGAAAGCGAATTACCTACGCCAGACCCATGACCGCGGCAACACGCTCCCGCATTGTCGTGATCTCCACCGCGGCGGTGATTGCGACGCTCAACAGCCAGGGCCCGCGCGCGCTCGAGTCCAAGCCGCCGTCCACGGCCCCTGCGACCCAATGGCCGACCTATAACAACGGCTACAAAGGCCAACGCTTCTCCGCACTCAGCGACATCAGCGCCAGCAACATCGGCTCTCTCAAGGAAGTCTGCCGCTTGAAAGTGGCCGACGGGGGGTCTTTGCATACCGGACCCGTGGTCGTCGACGGAACGATGTACGTGACCACCCCGCTCGACACGTTCGCGCTCGATCCCACCAGCTGCAAAGTGCGGTGGAAATCGAGCTACCAACCCGAGGAAGTCCAGGTCTTTCCCGGAAAC
>VBNY01000495.1 GCA_005877705.1 Gammaproteobacteria bacterium | reverse complement strand
GATCTCGGGATACAGGCCGGCGGCTGTCGGCAGAGAGATCCGCAGCAGCTGCAGCGGGTTGTCGCGATCGAAAGTAATGTTGAACGTTCCGCCCGGCGCGGTCTCATTCCGTGAGCGGCCGTTCTGCCGAGTGAGCCAGAGCAGCTCCGCGACGGCATCGCAGAGCGGACGCAGAAGCCCCAGCCATTGGTTGAAGGTCTGCAGGCGCGTCTCGTCGGGCTGCGCCAGCCAGTAGTAATAATCCGGCAGGTCGAACTCGCACGTGCCGCCCGGGATCGCGCTGCGATGCTTGATCGCGCTCAGGAATTCCGAATCCCGCAGCGGCTGCAGAAAGGCCGAGCCTGCGTTCATGAGCTCCGCTCGCAGCCGCAGCAGGTTCGACATGAGCGTTTTCCACCGACTCACGTCCACGCCGGGCTTCGACTGGAACTCGTTCAGTGTCGTCAGCTGCCGCTCCAGCTCCTTCAGCACATCCGAGCGGAGGTCGCCGCGGGTGCTGATCGCGAGGACGTCGATCAGGCTGGTCATCGCGGCGCGGCTTCCCCACGGACTGGCTGCCTCGTTGTGGTAGAGAGCCTGGTTGTAGAGGAAGTCCAGGCGCAGAAACGTGCGCATCCGCTCGTTCAGCGGCTGCTCGAAGACGAGCGTGCCTGTCTCAGGAGGAGATTCCGCAGGCGACCCGGGTTGCGGCGCGTCGGATTCCGTCATGCTCCTATTGTGCTTGACGCATGCGCCGCCCGTAAACGGATGGTCTGGTCGCTCGCGGTCTTCAGGGCTTGCCTTGGCGAGCGAGCTCCAGATAGCGGGGATGAAGCACGGCGACCTGGTCGCGCACCACGCTCATGTCGCCGTCGTTCTTGATGACATCGTGGGCAGCTTTGAGGCGGGCTGAGCGCGATGCCTGCGCGTTCAGGATCGCGCGTGCTTGCTCCGGGGTTGATCCGTCGCGGCTCCGTAGCCGGCGGATCTGGAGCTCCTCGTCGCAATCGACGACAAGCACACGATCGAGCTGCGACCCGAGATTCTTCTCGATGAGCAGCGGGATGATCAGGATCTGGTACGAGCGCGCTTCCACCGTCGCGCCGATCGCGGGATGCGTCAGAGCCTCGAGATCGGCGCGCGCCCTGGGATCCGAAAACACGATGTCACGCAGTGCCGGGCGGTCGAGATGCCCGTCCGGAGTCAGGATCGAGCGGCCAAAACGCTCCACCAGGCGCTCCAGAGGCGGCTGACCGGGCTCCACGACCTCGCGTGCAACCTGGTCGGTGTCGATGATCGGGACGCCGAGGGTGCCAAAGAACTTGGCTGCGGTGGACTTGCCGCTGGCGATTCCTCCGGTGAGGCCGACGCGGAACACTCTGGTGCTCATGGAAGTCAGCTCATAGGTGTGGCGCAAAGAGCCCCAGGTAGCCCGTCACGAGCTCCTGACCGAACATCAACATCAGCCAGCCTGCCGCGGCTAGAAAAGGACCGAACGCGATGGGGGTGGCCCGGCTCTGTCCCCGCGTTGCGAGCATGACGATGCCGACGACCGCACCGACCGCCGCGGCGATCAGGATGATCGGCAGCAGCATCTTCCAGCCGAGCCAGGCGCCCAGCGCGGCGAACAGCTTGAAATCACCGTACCCCATACCTTCCTTGCCGGTGAGCAGCCGGAAGACATGATAGACGCTCCAGAGGCTCACGTAGCCGCCAATCGCGCCAATGATGCTCGCGCGCATGTCGACGGGGACGGGCGCGCCCCCCGGCTGCGGCCCCCATAGACTCAAGAGCAGGCCGATCCAGACCAGGGGCAGGGTGAGATTGTCCGGCAGCAGCTGGTGGTCGACGTCGATGAACGTGAGGGCGACCAGAAACCAGGTCAGCACGAGGGCGGCGAGCGCCGGCCCGCCGAAGCCGAATTTCCAGGCCACTGCCGCCGAGAGAAGGCCCGTCAGCCCTTCGACCAGCGGATAGCGCACTCCGATCGGCTTACCGCAGCTCGCGCAGCGGCCCTTGAGGATCAGATAGCTCAGGATAGGAATGTTCTGCATCGCCGTGATCGGCGTCTTGCAGGAGGGGCAGGCCGAGAAGGGGACGACGAGGTTGAAGCGCTCCGTGGCCGCGGGGGGCTCGGTCGCGTTCGGACGGGAGACCGTAGCACCGGAGGAAGGGCCCGCCGATGCTTGCTGACTTGCCGCGAGTTCCGCGCACTGCTCGCGCCACTGACGGTCCAGCATGATCGGCACGCGGTAGATCACGACGTTCAGGAAACTGCCCACGGCCAGGCCGAGCACGAGACACGTGCCGATGAAGAGGGCGGGTGAAGACGAGAGCAGCTCGATTACGGACATTATGCTTTCGCCTCCAACGAAAACGCCGCGCAGTGCGCGGCGTCTTCCTATGGGTGAGCTTGAGACAGCGTCGTCACACGACCGCGCCCAGCTTGAAGATCGGCAGGTACATCGCAACCACCAGACCACCCACGAGA
>VBNY01000119.1 GCA_005877705.1 Gammaproteobacteria bacterium | reverse complement strand
CGCTGGGGCCTGCGCCGCCGAAAGTACCGTCGATGTCTGCGGCGGCAACCCCTGCACTGACGGCGTCTGCGGCAGCCGCGCCGGCGGTGGCTCCTCCGCCAGCGCCACCCGTTGCAACCGAGACACGGCCGTCGGCCGCACGTGCCGCGGCGACAAGGCTGGTCGGCTCATCCCCCGGCGGTTACGGCGTGCAGCTCGGCGCGTTCAGCAGCGAGGCGGGCGCCACCAATGAATGGCATCAGCTCACCACACGCTTTGGCTCCGAGCTGCATGGGCTCTCGCCGCTCGTCGTTTCCGCCGACACGCCTGCCGGACACCTGTTCAGGCTGCAGGCCCAGGTCGCTGACGAGGCGCATGCGCGTGCGATCTGCGAGTCGCTGAGAAAGCGCTCGCAGGCCTGCGTGCCTGTTCTGCCCCGCTGAGCCGAGCAGCTGAAGATGTTCCCGCGACTGCCGGCCGGCCGCCTTTGACCTGACCAGCGTCCCGCGGTCCAAAGCTGACAAATCGCGTCACACGGTGGAGGCCCTCCTCAATGCCGCAAGTATCTGTTTTTAAATGATTACTTTATGTGGCACGGGCCTTGCTTTAGCTCTACCCGAGCGGTGCGGACAGTGATCACCGCAAGAATTCAGGCAGGAGTGGTTTGTTTAGCTGACCGAATTGCGAACAACTTCCCCGGTGTTCGCTCCTTAAGCGCCGCGATGCGACTTCCCCCGCTCGCGGCGCTTTTTTTATGCTGCCGGGCATGGACGAACGCGACGCCTCCCCTTTCCCGGCGTTTGGCTCCCTGACCACGGCCGCCGCCACGCCCGCTGCCGCAGCGCCGGGCCGCGATGCGGTGCGCGCGCTGAGGCTTGCCAACGGACTCAGAGTCATCGTCTGGCCGGTGCACGACATCCCGAACATCGCCCTCTACAACTGGGTGCGCGCCGGCAGCCGCAACGAAGCGCCGGGTATCACGGGACTCGCGCACTTCTTCGAGCACATGATGTTCAACGGCACGACCCGCCGGCAGCCGGGCGAGTTCGACCGTCTGATGGAAGCACAGGGAGGCTCCAACAACGCCTTCACGAGCGACGACGTCACCGTCTACCAGGATTGGTTTCCGCGCGGCGCCCTCGATCTGGTGCTCGATCTCGAATCCGACCGTGTCGCCAATCTCGCGTTCGTGCCTCAGGTCATCGAAAGCGAACGCGGCGTGGTCGCCTCCGAGCGGCGGCTGCGCGTCGAGGACAACAACCAGGGGCTGCTCAGCGAGCAGGTGCAGGCCGCTGCGTTCGTGGCGCACCCCTACCGGTTTCCGACGATCGGTTGGCCCGCGGACATCCAGTCATGGCAGAGGTCGGACCTGCAGAGATTCTTCAAGACCTACTACGCGCCCAACAACTTGACGCTGGCCCTGGCCGGCGGCTCTATGCCGCAGCAGGCGTTGGCGCTCGCAGCCAAGTATTTCGAGCCGCTCCCCCCGCAGCCGCCTCCCGCTCCGGTGCGCACGCGCGAACCGGAGCAACTCGGCGAGCGCCGCGTCGTGATCCGGCGCAAAGCGCAGACCCCGCTGTTACAGTACGCCTACAAGGCGCCCGCGGCCTGCGATCCGCGCGGGCCCGCCGTGAACCTGCTGTTGTCCATCCTCGTCGACGGCGATGCCTCACGGCTGCACCGGTTGCTGGTGGAGCGGGAGAAGCTCGCCATCGAAGTCAGCGGGCATTGGCAGGAAGGCTTCGATCCAGGGCTGTTCTGGCTCTATCTCACGCTGCCTGAGGGAGTGGCTCCCGCGGATGTGCAAGCCGTGCTCGACGCGGAGCTCGCCAACGTGGCGCAGCGCGGTGTGACGGACGCCCAGCTCGCGCGCGCGAAGAATCTGACGGCAGTCGGTTTCTGGAGGCGGCTCGCCACCATCGACGGCAAGGCGCAGCTGCTCGGCGAGTACGAGGTGTTTCACGGCGACTGGGGCAAGCTGTTTGATGCGCCTGCGCAGTTCGACAAGGTCACGCGCGAGGCAGTGCAGGCAGTGGCGCACGAGATCCTCGACCCAGCCAAACGTACTGTGGGCGTGCTCGTTGCAGCATCGGGCGAGCCGGCAGAAGAGTCTCGAGCGTGACAATCCGGGTCACGGTCGACCCAGGTCACGCGCCGGGGCGCAACGACGGCGGCGATGTGCACGTGCCGGCACACGAGCGGCTCGTTCTGCCCAACGGGATCACGCTCATCAGCATGCCGCGGCGCGATGTGCCGCTCGTCGCCTTCAACGCGATCGTGCGCGGCGGCGTGCTGGGCGAGGGCGCCGCCAAGCCCGGAGTCGCCTCGCTGGTGGCGGGGCTGCTGGAGAAGGGCGCGGGGGAGCGTGATGCTTTCGCGTTCGCCGACGCCGTGGAAGGCGTGGGCGGCAGCTTCAACGCCGCCGCGGGACCGGAGTCGATCACCATCAGGGGGCAGTTTCTGGCGCGCGAGCAGCCGCTGCTGCTGCAATTGCTGGCGGACGCCTTGCTGCACCCCCGGCTCGAGACCGAGGAGCTCGACAAGCTGCGCAGGCGTCAGATCGAGCTGATCAAGGCCGCGAAAGACTCCGACCCGTCGGAGCTCATCGGCATTTACGGACGCGCCTTCCTGTTCGGCCGCCATCCCTACGGCCGGCCGGTGATCGGCAGCGAGACCTCCCTTGCCGCCATCGCTGCCCATGACGTGCTCGATTACTACCACTCGCAGTTCGGCGCCGACCGCCTCGCGCTCGTGCTCGCGGGCGATGTCGATCCGGTGTGGTTGCAGCGGGCCGTGGGGCAGGCTTTCGCGCGCTGGCCCGAGGCTGCCGGCCCCGCGCCGAGGCTCGCGCAGCCCGCCCGAGTGCGCGAGTCCCGCGTGCTGCTCATCGACTCGCCGGGCTCCGTGCAGACTTACTTCTGGATCGGCAATGTCGGGGTGGACAAGCGCTATGGCGCACGTGCCGCGCTCGATCTCGTCAACACCCTGTACGGAGGCCGCTTCACCTCGATCCTCAACACCGAGCTGCGCATCAAGTCGGGCCTCTCCTACGGCGCGCGCTCGGGCTTCACGCGCGGCAGCGTGCCGGGGGAGTTTGCAATCCGTTCCTTCACGCAGACGGAGAACACCGGCAAGGCGCTGGATCTGGCGCTGCAGACGCTGACACGGTTGAAGCGCGAGGGAGTGACTGCGGAGATGCTGGATTCGGCCCGCGCGTACGTACTCGGCCAGTATCCACTCGGCCTGGAGACCGCGGCCGACTGGGCCGCAGCCTTAGGCGAGATCGAGGCCTACGGGCTGGGGCCGGGCTATATCGACGACTACGGCCCGGCGCTGCGCCAGGTCACATTGCAGGACGCGCGGGCCGTCATCGAGGAGGCTTTCCCTAGTGCCGATGCGCTCGCCATCGTGGTCATCGGCGATGCGGCGAAGATCCGTGCCCAGATGAAGGGCTACGGACCTGTCGTGGAGATGGCGCTCACGCAACCGGCGTTCGAGCCTGGCGGGATCGAGGAGTTGGAAACGTAGACCGGAAACGGGAGACGAAGCAGCTCCTCGAGGGGGTCGAGGCGCTCCGTCTCCCGCTCCGATTAACTCTGTGTCAACTCTGCGGCCCGGCGGCCACCTGCGCCAGCGCATTGCGGGCGCGCAGCGCCTCCAGGTTGCGCGCGACGAAGTCGGCCTTGGGCGACAGGGCTTCGGCCTTTGCAAGGTCGAGCTGCGCCGCAGAGGCATCTTTGGCGAACCAGTGCATGACGGCACGGTTCGCGTAGGCGACCGCGACATAGTCGTCGTGGCGTTTGCGCGCCCACTCCATCCAGCCAGGCAGGTTCGCCCTCTCATCGCGCGCCTCCCTCACCGCCGCATCGCACGCGAGGCGCGCCGCCTCCCATTGCTTCGTCATTGAATACGCGACACAGCGGTTGGTGTTGGCGGTGGAGGCCTCGAGCAGCGGCTCCGACACATGCCCCGCGAGCTGCTTGATGGCGCTCTGGTAGTCGCCCGCCAGGATAGTGCCGCCCGCGACCCCGTTGCTGAAGGCGGTGAGCACGAAGGCGTGCGGTTGCTCGGCGGCATACGCAACCGGGCCGCTCAGCAGCACGGCCGCCAATCCGAGGCGCAGCGCGCGGGACGGCTCACGACTGTTACGGCTGTATGAACCCATTGTTGCAATCTCCTGTCAGATTCGGTTGGCGGCTCGGAGCGGCTGGAAGCCTGAGCGAGCGGGCGCCAGACTAGGAAACCCGACAACCCCCGACAAACGAAAAGAATTCGACCGATGAGTGAGTCGCGCTCACGCGCGCCGCGTGAGCCTCAGGTCTACGCTTGAGCTCGGAACTGCGCCAGCGCCCAGTTGGTGAGCGCCCTGACTCCGGGCTTGTCCGCATCCTTGGAGCGGCTCACGAGAAAATACGTGTCACTCGTCGGCAGCTCGACGGAGAAAATGCGCACCAGCGCCCCGGAGCGGAACCAGGAGTCGCATAACACCGACGGTACGAGGGCAACGCCGATGCCGCGCTCCGCGGCGCGCACCACGGCGAACATCGTGTCGAGCTCGATGACATTCTTCGGCTCCGGCGTCTCGAGGCCGACTTCCGCGGCCCAGCTCGTCCACGCGAACGGTCGCGCCTTGTGGACGATCAGCGCCAGGTGTTTGAATACCTCGCCGCCGAGGCGCGCCACGGAAGGCACGTGCTCCTTCGAGCAGGCGGCGGTGAGACTGACGGTGAACAGCCGCGAGCTCCTCAGCCCCTGCGGCTCCGA
>VBNY01000118.1:5904-11826 GCA_005877705.1 Gammaproteobacteria bacterium | reverse complement strand
TCCTCTGGGGTGTCGCTCTCTATCTCGGATCACTCCACCTCAGTCTGCCGCCTCGCATCGAGCACGCGCTCACGGTCGCAGGCGTCGTGGTGTTCTGGATGCAGGCGGGGTTGTGGGCCGTGGCGGCCGTGCGCCATGCCCTCGACCTGCGCCGCAAACGGTCGGCGGGCCTGGACGCGCTGCTCACGAGCTCCATCGACGTGATCACGTTCGCGGCCGGGCTGGTGATCTGGGCGATGGCGCTGCTGCTCGCTCTCGACAACCTCGGCGTGCAGATCAAGCCACTGTTGGCCGGCCTCGGCATCAGCGGCATCGCCGTGGCGCTCGCTGTGCAGACAGTCCTCGCGGATCTGCTCGCCTCGATGTCCATTGCGCTCGACAAGCCGTTCGGCATCGGGGATTTCCTCACCGTCGGAGACTACCAGGGCACCGTCGAGCACATCGGTGTGAAGAGCACGCGGCTGCGCGCTCTGTCGGGTGAGCAGATCATCATGTCAAACGGGGACATCCTCAAGGCGCGCGTGCGCAACTACGGCCGCATGCGCGAGCGGCGCGCGGTGTTCCAGTTCGGCGTGGCCTACGACACCGCCGTTGAAGCCCTGGCGGCCATTCCGCCGGCGGTGCGGCAGATCATCGAAGCGATACCCAACATGCGGTTCGACCGCTGTCATTTCCTGACGTACGGCGATACGGCGCTGCAGTTCGAGGTGGTCTACTTCGTGATCAGCGCGGACTTCAACGCCTACGCGGACGCGCAGCAGGCCATCAATCTGGCGATCCTCGAGCGCTTGCGCGCCCTCAAGGTGAACTTCGCCGCCGCCACCCCGACGGTGGTCTCGATCGAGAACCTCGCGCCGGCGGCGGCGCGCACCCTGTCCGAATGACGGCGCGGCGAGCGCTTGCCGCGCTTTTCAGCCGGAGATCGCGCAGTCCTGCGTTTCCTGGCTGGTGCGCAGCGTGCCGACCAGGTCGGTAACGCTCGCGAACCCCTGCTCGCTGAGGTAATCCGCGATTCCCGCGTTGACCGTCTTGCAGATCAGCGGGTGGTAGAACAGCGCGGTTCCAATCCCGACGGCGGAGGCCCCCGCGACGATGAACTCGAGCGCATCGGTGGCGCTCGTGATTCCGCCCTGGCCGATGATCGGGATGCGGTGCGGTCGCGCCACCTCATAGACCTGATGCACCTTCAGCAGCGCGATCGGTTTGATCGCAGGTCCCGACAGCCCGCCCTGCACGTTGCCGATGACGGGGCGGCGCGCGCGCACGTCGATCGCCATGCCCATGATCGTGTTGATTACGGACAGCGCATCCGTTCCGGCCTCGATGCAGCGGCGCGCGTTCTCCTTGATGTCCGCCTGGTTGGGGGACAGCTTGGTGATGAGCGGCTTGCGCGTCACGCTGCGGCAGGCCGCGACGACCTGCGCGGACATGTCAGGGTAGTTGCCGAAGGCGACGCCTCCCTCCTTGACGTTCGGGCACGAGATGTTGATTTCGAGGGCATCGATCGGGGACTGATCGAAGCGGCGCGTCACCTCGACGTACTCCTCGAGCGTCGAGCCGCACACATTGGCGATGAAGCGCGTCTCGCTGAAATCGAGGCCGGGCAGGATGCGGCGCACGACGTGCTCGACGCCGGGGTTCTGCAGCCCGATGGCGTTGAGCATTCCGGCGGGGGTCTCATAAACGCGATGCGGCGGGTTGCCGAGGCGCGGCTTGAGGGTCGTGCCCTTCAGCACCAGCGCGCCGGCGTCCCGGTTGCTGAAGCCCTCGATGCGCGTGTATTCCTCGCCGAAACCGACGCAGCCCGAGAGCAGCACGAGCGGCGAGGCGAAGTCCAGCCCGCAGAATTTCAGCTGCAAAGAGCGGGGTGGTGCAGCGTCGGCCATGACGTGCATTATGCCACAGGGCTGCTATTCGGTTTCCGACTTGATCGGGCGGCTCATGAGGCTGCGCACCGCATCCTTCGCCGGCACGTGCTCATACAACACCCGGTAGACACCTGCGCACAGCGGCATCTCGACCTCGAGTCGTGCGGCGAGCCCGTGAATCGCCTTGGCGGCGGCGTGGCCCTCGACCACTTGCCCGATCTCCTCGAGCGCGGCTTGCGCGGTCCGGCCGGCCGCGAGCAGCAGGCCGAAGCGCCGGTTGCGGGACTGGTCGTCGGTGCAGGTGAGGACGAGGTCGCCGAGGCCCGCAAGTCCCATGAACGTCTCTCGCTGGGCGCCGAGCGCGACGCCGAGCCTCATCATCTCCACCAATCCACGCGTGATCAGCGCGACCCGCGTGTTGGCGCCGAAGCCGAGCCCATCCGACAGGCCGGCGCCCACCGCCAGCACGTTCTTGACGGCGCCGCCCGTCTCGACCCCCACGATGTCGGTGGACGTGTAGGCGCGGAAATTGGCTGACGACAGGTCGTGTGCAAGCGCGGTGGCGAACTCGGCATCGGGCGAGGCGATGGTGAGTGCCGTGGGCAGGCCCGCGCCGACTTCACGGGCGAACGTGGGTCCCGACAGGACGGCGACCGCACGCTGCGATCCCAGCACTTGCTGCGCGATCTGATGAGGAAGGTGTCCCGTAGCAAGCTCCAGCCCCTTGGTTGCCCAGGCAAGCCGCATGCCCTGGGCGAGGTGTGGCGCGATCTCGCGCAGCGCCTCCCGAAACGCGTGGCTCGGCACAACGACAAGCACGTCGCGGGCGCCGCTCAAGGCGGCCGCCAGATCCGGCTGGATCGTCAGCGCTTGCGGAAACTGAACAGTGGGAAGGTAGCGCTCGTTGCGGCGGCTTTGCGCCATCGCGAGCAGCCGGTCGCGGTCGCGGCCCCACAGGCGCACGGCGCGGCCGCTGCGCGCGAACTGGATAGCCAGCGCGGTCCCCCATGAGCCCGCGCCGAGCACCGCGACAGGAGTTGCGCGCTCTGCCCGGACCTTTGAGGAGATCATGCCGCAGCGACGCCGGAAGCTCGCCCCGGGGCGCTAGTTCGTAGCGGCCGACTGCGTCTGACTCGAGGCGTAGAGCGCGTCGAAGTTCACCGGCGGCAGCAGGAACTGCGGGAATCCGCCTTGCGTAACCAGCTGCGACACGGCGGCGCGCGCATACGGAAACAGCACGCTCGGGCAGATGGTGCTGACAGCGCGCTTCAGATCGGCTTCCGACAGATTGCGCATGACGAAGATGCCGGCCTGCTTCACTTCGACGAGGAACACGGTGACCTCGTTCTGCTTGGCGGAGACGGTCACCGTGAGCACGACCTCGCGCACCTCGGGAGTCAGCCCATTCGCGGTCGTCTGCAGATCGAGGTTGATCTGCGGGTTCCAGTTGCCGTCCACGCGCGGGCCGTTCGGCGCCTCGTAGGAGCAGTCCTTCAGATACACGCTCTGGAGGGCGAGCACCGGACCGGTGTCGGCCTGCGCTTCGGGAGCCGGCACGGCGCCGGCCATTTCATTAGCCATTTCTAAGTTGCTCCGGTGTTAAGCAGCGGGTCCAGACGGCCGGCCGCATCGAGCGCGTGCAGCTCGTCGGCTCCGCCGACGTGCACCTCGCCGATGAAGATCTGCGGCACGGTGCGACGGCCGCTGCGCGCCATCATTTCCGTGCGCGCCTCGGGCAGCGCTTCAATGTCGAGCTCCTCAAGATCGACGCCTTTGCTGTGAAGCAGCTGGCGCGCGAGCGCACAGTACGGGCACCAGCTGGCGATATACATCACTACTCTCGGTCGGCTCATGAGGAGCTGTAAAGCTGCTGTCAGCCACGGGCGAGCGGCAGGCTCTCGGCGCGCCACGCGGCGAGCCCGCCGCGCAGATTGAACGCCTTCGTGAAGCCCTGCGCCGCGAGCTGCCGCGCCGCCGAGGCGCCCAATGAGCCCGTGTCGTCGTACACGACCACGGCCTTTTCCCGGTACTTCTTCAGCGTATCGGCAGCCTTCAGGATCTGATCGCCGCTCATCTGGCGCGCGCCGTTCACGTGGCCGGCCGTATATTGCTCCTGCGGGCGCAGGTCGATCAGCAGCGCCCCCTGGTTCATCAGGAGTACCACTTCCTGGGGCGAAATGGAAACCAGGCCCTGCGCGCGCGCGCGCATCTCATACGCGACGACGAGCGCCGCGGCGAGCATTGTTGCGGTGGCGAGCCAAGGGTGATGACTCGCGTATTCGATGAGACGTTCCATGCGATAGCAACGCGGGACCTGAGCCGGCCGTAAAAAAGTTGCGCATTATAGCGCCGCTATGTATTCCGGCACGTTACCCGGCTCCCGGCTGCGGCCTGACGCCCAGACCGGCCTGGCGTGCGCCCTGGCGCTGTCTTTGAGCCTCGCCTGGCCGGCGGGCGCCGCTCAGGGCGCACGTCCCGAAGCCGATGCGAATAAGGCCGAAGCCGAGCTGAGATCCATCAAGAGCGAGATCGAGCGGGTCACCCAGGAGATCAGCGCCCAACAGGTGGAGCGCGATCGCCTCACCCTGGAGCTGCGCTCCGCGGAGATCTCGGTGAGCAAGGCTCGCGAGGTGCTTGCGGATTTGCGACGCGACCGCGCCGTACGCGCAGCGCGCCGCGCAGCGCTTGCCGCGCACAAGCGCGAGCTTCAAGCCGAGCTCGCGGGCAATCGTGATGCTCTGGCCGGGCAGTTGCGCGCGGCCTATCTGATTGGCCGCGAAGAGCCGCTGAAGCTGCTGCTCAACCAGAAAGACCCGGCCCGCGCCGGCCGCATGTTTGTCTACTACAGTTACTTTGGCCGGGCCCGCGCGGGCCAGATCCGCGTGATCGAGGCAGACGTCCACGGCATCGAGCAGCTCGACGGTGAGCTCGAAGCTGAGGATGCCAAGCTCGCGGAGCTGGAAAAGCAGCAGCGCGCCGAGCTCGCGGACCTCGAGCAGGCACGCTCGCGCCGCTCGCAGGTGCTCGCGAGCCTCGAGGCCGAGTCCCACTCACGGGCGCAGAGCCTGGAGCGGCTGCGCAGCCAGCAGGCGGGGCTCGAGAAGCTGCTGCGCGAGCTGCGCCGGGCGACGGAGAAGTTCCCGGTCGACGGCAACGACGCCTTTGCGCACCTGCGCGGAAAGCTCGCCTGGCCGGTGAACGGCCGGGTCGTGGCGCGCTTCGGCGAATCGCGGGCCGGCGGCCTGAAATGGGAGGGGCTGCTGGTTGCCACCGAGCGTGGGGCGCCGGTCAGAGCGGTTTACCAGGGGAGGGTCATCTACGCGGACTGGCTGCCGGGGCTCGGTCTTCTGACCATCGTCGATCACGGGGACGGGTACATGAGCCTCTACGGTCATAATGAGCGGCTCCGCAGCAGCCGGCCCGAGCTGTCCTTCGAGATCCGCAGGAGCGGCAAGCCCGTCGATCCCCGCCCGTGGTTCCAGGCACCGGAGCCGTGACTTTCTGCCCGCAAGCATGCCGGTTCCGGCGCGGCCCTTTCAGCTGTGAATGGGTTCAATGTTTTGCAGTCCGCGCCACGAACTTGGCCGATTCGCCAACTCGCTCAAAGACCTGAGTCCCCCTCAAGCCCCATGGTAGCGGCGCCTTTCCGGCACGCATGGTTATCTGGGGATGACTCAGCCCAAGCACAGCACTGCCCCGCCCCCGGATCCCTGGGGGTGCTACGAGCCTTATGTTCAGCTCGTGCGGTCCCTGTTGCCGCGGGCAACCAGCGTGGCGCTCTTCGACGCGCACGGCGCGCTGCGCTGGTCCAGCGATGCGGCCGCGGGGCCCGATCTGCTCAACCTCGTCGACGATGCGCTCGCCGCCGCGCGCTCGAGCCCGGAGAGTCCCGGCCAGCTGCGGGTGCTCGAAGGCAATCTGCCGCTCTACCTGTGCTCGCTGCGCGATGACGCTTCCCAGGTGCTGGCGATCGTGGCCATCACGTGCCGCGCGACTGGCGACGCGGAGAAGGAGGCCCGCGCCTTCGCCCTGGTCCACGCGCTCCTGAGGCCGG
>VBNY01000118.1:0-5792 GCA_005877705.1 Gammaproteobacteria bacterium | reverse complement strand
CTGCACTGCTCGACGGTGGCGCTGATCGTGCCGGGCAAGAGCATCGCAATGGTACGCACGAACGGTAAGCGACCGGCTGACACGCAGCTCGTGGCGCGCGCCCATCGGCACCTCCTGTCGATGGCGCAGATGCGCCGCCAGCCGGTCATCATCAACAAGCTCGCAGCCAACAGCGCCTTCGGGATCCTGCCGTACCGGATTCTCTCCTGTCCGCTGCACTCGGTCGCGGGGCGCACCATGGGCGTGCTGGCCCTGTTTCGCGAGGAGCTCGGCGAGAATTTCACCGAGCGCGACGCGCGGCTCGGCGACATCCTGGCGCGCAAGACCGTTGGCGTCATAGAGAGCAGCTACGACGCGCTCAGCGGCCTGTACATGCGGCCAGCGTTCGAGCATCGCGTGCGCGCAGTGGTCGCGAATAACAACGGGGCGCGGCACTGGAGCGCGCTCTATGTCGATGTCGACCAGCTGCATGTCATCAACGACAACTTCGGCATGCATGTCGGCGACGGGGTGCTCGGCCGGCTCGGCGAGCTGGTGCGCGAACGGTTGCCGCCCGGCGGCTTCGGAGCGCGCATTTCCGGCGACCGCTTCGCGCTGCTGCTGCCGACACAACTGGATGACGCCGAGCAATTCGCCGAGGCTCTGCGCCTGGGCGCCGAGCAGCTCGGCACCATGCACGGAGACGCGCGGCTGTACGTGTCGATAAGCGTGGGTGTGGCATTGCTCGACACCGAGGCCGGCGAGCTCATGCACTCGCTCGCGGCGGCCGAGACGGCCTGCAAGGCTGCCAAGGATCGCGGCCGCAACCGAGTCGAGGTCTATCAAAGCAATGACCTCAGCCTCGTACGCCGCTTTGCCGACATCAACATCGCCGCGCAGCTGCGCGAAGCAATCGATGCGGGGCGGTTCCGGCTCGACGCGCAGCTCATCCTGCCGTTCGCGGGCTCGGAGAACGCCCGGCCGCACTACGAGCTGCTGCTGCGCATGATCGACGACGAAGGCAAGACCCGCGGTCCGGACCGCTTCATGTCGGCGGCCAATCGCTATCAGCTCATGCCGGTGATCGACCGCTGGGTGATCGACAAGGCGATCGAGCTGCTCAAGCCGCACGCGCAGCTGCTGGCCGGCAAGGCCGTCTCCTTTGCGATCAATTTTTCCGGGCAGTCGCTCAACGATGAGACATTCCCCGATCTGCTGCTCGAGCGCATCGCCGCGAGCGGGCTCGATCCCGAGCTGTTCTGTTTCGAGCTGACGGAGAACGCGACCGTCGGCAGCATCGCACGCGCTGAGTCACTGATACGGCGCCTGCGGCGGATCGGCTGCGGGGTGGCGCTCGATGACTTCGGCACGGGCTTTTCGTCGCTTTCCTACCTGCGGCAGCTTCCCGTGACGATGCTGAAGATCGACGGCAGCTTCGTGCGCGACGTGCTGAAGGATCCGCGTGCCGAATCCATGGTGCGCGCGATCGCGCAGATGGCGCGCAGCATGTCGCTCGCGACAGTCGCCGAGTACGTCGAGACCGAAGAGATTCGCACACGCATCGCCACACTCGGCGTCGACTACGGGCAGGGCTTTGCTATCGGCAGGCCGCTGCCGCTGGTCGATGTGCTGGAAGAATTGCCGGTGATCGTGGCCGCGAGTGCCGCGGCGCACGCGGTGGACGAAACTGTGATTGTGCGCACACATGCATGAGGCGCTACACCGCTTCTCTGGCAGGGGATTTGAGATACTCATTGACCGGCAAGGCACGCCTGTAGTATCGGTGCAGGCGTCCCAACGGGGGGTCTTCAGGACATGTTGATGCGATCGCGCACGCTGATCGCTCTCGGCGCGGGGGCTATCTTTGGTTTCTCCGCCGCCTTGACCAGCGGCGTATTGGCGGAGCGGCCGAGCGAAGCTACGCAGCCGCCCGCTGCCACGGCCCTGCCGTGGGAAGAGGCACGCCTGTTCGCCGAAGTCTACGAGCGCATCAAGGGAGAGTACGTCGACGACATCGACGACCGTGCGCTGATGGAGAAAGCCGTCCGCGGCATGGTCGCGGCGCTCGATCCACACTCGGCCTACCTCGACAGCCAGGAGTTCGAAGAGATCCGCCTGAGCACGATGGGCTCCTACCCCGGAGTGGGCATCGAGGTCGTGGCGGAGGATTCAGTTGTCAAGATTCTCCGTCCCATCGATGGCTCCCCGGCGCAGCAGGCGGGATTGCTGCCCGGCGATCAGATCGTGCGGATCGATGGCAACGACATCGGGGCAGACCTCGCCGGCGCGATCGCACGGATGCGCGGGGCCTCGGGAAGCACCGTGAGGCTCACCATCCGCCGGGCCGGCACCACCGACGGGCTGCTCGATTTCTCGTTGCGTCGCGCGAAGGTGGAAGTGCACAGTGTCGCACAGCAGAGCCTCGAGCCAGGCTATGGCTACCTCCGCATCACGGGTTTCAGCGAGACCACGGCAGATGATGTGAATCGGGCCGTGGCCAGGTTGAAACGCGACAATCCTGGGGGTATCAGAGGCCTCGTGCTCGACCTGCGAAACAATCCAGGTGGGGTGCTCGAGGCCGGCGTCGCGGTAGCCGACGCATTTCTGGATGAGGGCGTGATCGTTACCGCGGATGGGCGCACTCCCGATGCGCGCTTCCGCATGGACGCCGCCCCCGGCGATGTCATCGATGGGGCCCCGCTGGTGGTCCTCGTGAACAGCGGCTCGGCATCCGCCTCGGAGATTGTGGCGGGCGCTCTGAAGGATCACGGCCGCGCCGAGCTGATCGGGCACAAGACCTACGGTAAGGGCTCCGTGCAAACCGTCATGCCGCTCTCGCGCGGTGGGGCCGTCAAGCTCACGACGTCGCGCTACTTCACGCCATCCGGTGCTTCGATCCACGGCAAGGGCATCGTGCCCGATATCGTGGAGGACGGTGCCGAGGAGGCTCCCGCGGAGCTCATCACCGGCAAACCCTCGGTGCCGCTGCAGAAGCGCGACAAGGAAGTGCGGCTTGCACTCGATACCCTGAAGGCCGGGGCCTTCCTCGCACAACACCGAGCGACACCCCTGGCACTGCGCACGCTCGTGCCCTGACGGGCCGTCTGGACCGCAACATCCGGGCAGCATCGCGCGCTTCCCGGTAGGCTGCGCGTACTTGCCGCCCACGCTGGTGGGGTGTCGCGGAGTTCTTCCAGAAAGTGCTGTCGTGGCTCACCGATCTCGTGCTGCATCTCGATCGGCATCTCGTCGAGCTGCTGACGCGCTATGACCTGTGGATCTATGCGATCCTGTTCTGCGTCATCTTCGCCGAGACCGGCTTGGTCGTAACGCCGTTTCTACCGGGCGACTCGCTGTTGTTCGCCGTGGGCGCGCTCTCGGCCGTGGACTCCAGCGGCACTCTCACCGCGCCCTGCGCCTCGGTTTTGCTTGGGTTAGCGGCCGTGCTCGGCAACACTGTCAATTACGCAGTCGGACGCGTGATCGGTCCGCCCGCCTTCAGCGGTCGTTACCGGTTGTTGAAGGTCGAGCACCTGAGGCGCACGGAAGAGTTCTTTCGCCGCTACGGCGGCCTCGCCATCGCGCTGTCGCGCTTCATGCCGATCATCCGCACGCTCGCGCCGTTCGTTGCCGGAGTCGGGCGGATGCCGTACGCCCGCTTCCAGGCTTACAATCTGGCGGGCGGCGTCTCCTGGGTGCTGCTGTTTGTGTGGGGCGGCTATCTGTTCGGCAACGTCCCGCTGGTGAAGGACAACTTCGGACTGGTCACGATCTTCATCATCATCGTGTCGCTGCTGCCCATTGCGGGCGCGCTGCGGCGGCGGCGTGCGCCGAGCCCCTGACGGCTACAGATGTGCGATGACGGCGCGGATCGCGCCGACAACGGCGCCAATCAGCAGCGCCAGGTTTGGTACGGCCGACAGCACAAATCCGCGGCCGCGGCCCCGCGGCTCCCGGACATAGTCCCTGAAATAGACGAACCGTCCGATAATGAACAACACCCCGAGCGCCGCTGCGACCGAGGCGTTGAAGTAGCAAGCGAAAACCCAGATGGATGGCACGAAGATGACGAGCTGCTCGAGCGTGTTCATCTGCACCCGGAAGTAGCGCTCGAAGACCTCGTTGCCGGTGGTGGCCGGGGCCGGCACCTGGTACCGCCCGCGCGCCCGCGAGACTGCCACGCCGAACAGGAAGAATTGAACCAGCGACAGGCCGATCACCAGATGAACCAGCGGCATGGAACCCCCACGGCAATGTTTTATGGAACCGTTCAGCTCAAGCGTCAGGCGCACAGCATAGACCAGGTTTCGGCACGCCCGCGCATCGGTGGCACAATCCCTTCATGAGCGACAGGAGTCGGGGGTACGCGCATCGGGTCGACATTGCCGCCGACGTGCAGCAGGTCTGGCGGGCCCTCACGGAGCCGGAGAACCTCGCCCGCTGGTGCGCCCCGGGCGCGCAGATCCGCGCCGAGCCGGGCGGACTGTTCCGGGCGAGTGTCGACCGAGTGACGGAGCTCGAGGCTCACATCGATGTGTGTGATCCCGGCCGGCGCCTGCGGCTGATCTATCTACCGTCCGCCGCGCTGCCGCCTGCCGAGAGCGCGCTCATCGACGACTTCATCCTCGAGCCCGCGCCCCGCGGGACCATCGTGCGGCTGCTGGGTTCCGGTGTGCCGAACGATTCCGAGTGGGATACTCAGCTCAAAGTGTTCGTCGAAAGGCAGCTCGACCAATGACCGGCTTCCTGGTGCGCGCGCTCATTACCGCGATCGGCCTGTGGATCGCGACACTCTGGGTGTCCGGCATCCGCATCGACAATGCCACCACGCTCATCCTCGCGGGTGCGCTGCTTGGGGTGGTCAACGCTGTCGTGAGACCGATCGCGATCGTGCTGACGCTGCCGCTGACGATCCTGACACTCGGCCTGTTCCTGCTGGTGGTGAATACCGCCATGGTCGCGCTGGTGGCCGCCATCCTGCCGGGCTTCCACATTCCGGGTGGATTCTGGTCGGCCTTCGCCACCGCGCTGATCGTCGGGATCACCGGTTGGATCGCATCGGGGCTCATCGGGCCGCGCGGCAAGATCGAGATATACGTGCGACGGCTGTGAATGAAACGGGTTAGCCGACGGGCACGCGACCCGCCTGGCGGTAGAGAGCGTAGCTCACCAGCGCAAAGACGATGCCGCCGAGCCAGACAGCCGCGCCGTTGGCAAATACATCGCCCACGAGCGAAAGGGGGAAATCCGTCCCCGAAAACGCCACCAGCGCGGCAATCAGCACGCCGATGAGCCCTTCACCCACGATCATGCCGCAGGCCAACAGCATCCCCAGCTGTTTGGTGGCCGCTGGCTTGGCGCGCCGCTCGGCGCGCCGCTCGAAGATCCAGCCGGCCACTGCGCCCACCACCACCATCAGTGTGCTCTGCGTGGGCAGATAGATGCCCAGCCCCACCGCCAGCGGGGAGAGATGCGCCCCGGGCTTCAACGCCCGCAGCAATGCGTCTGCGGCGATGACGGCCGCTCCGATCAGTCCACCTATCTCGATCAAACTCCAGTCCACATTGTTCTGGATGACCCCCTGAGCCAGGGCCGATATCAGGCCGGCCTGAGGCGCCGGCAGCGGATGTTCGCGGTGGGGCCCCGGTGCTCCGGCGAAGCCGTAGGCCCGATTGAGTAGATCGAGAATGGGCGGGATTATCACGGCGCCAGCGATCACACCGATCACCAGCGCCACCTGTTGCCTCCACGGCGTGGCGTCGACGAGCTGCCCGGTCTTCAGGTCCTGCAGGTTGTTGTTGGCGATCGCGGCG
>VBNY01000117.1 GCA_005877705.1 Gammaproteobacteria bacterium | reverse complement strand
GTGCGCATCAACAAGGGCCCGTTCATCGGCAGGGAAGCACTCCAGCGGCAGCTCGCGAGCGGCGTGCCGAACCGCTTCGTGACTGTCGAAGTGCACGGGGAGAGCGATGCCGACCCGCAAGGCAACGAGCCGCTGTTTGATCGCAGCGCTCGCATGATCGGCCGTGCGACGTCCGGCTATTACGGACACTGCCTGCGCAAGAGCCTGGCGATCGGCTACGTCCAGGCGGATTTGGCGACGGTCGGAACCGAGCTCAGCATCGAGATCCTCGGGCAGCGCAAGCAGGCGACGGTCGTACAGGAGTCGCCCTATGATCCGGACAATCTGCAGCTGCGCGCCTGACCGCCCCCTCTGTGGTTATGTATCGAGCGCTCGCGCGGGGCGCATGGGCCGGTTTTGTGAGGCTTTTTTTGGGCGCCGCCCTGCCCCTGTGGCACCCTTCGTCGCAGCGGCGTACCCTACTTCTGACCTCGCACGGCGGGCGCGCTGCCTGTCCGGCGTAGCCCTCGAGGAAGGACGCGTGTCTCCCCAGCCGACGCCAGCGATCGCGCACTTTGGGTTTCTGACCCTGCGCCAGTTCTCGATGATCGCGTTCACCAACGCGATCGAGCCGCTGCGCATGGCGAACTATCTCGCCGAGGAGACCATCTACCGCTGGTCCGTGTACTCGCTGGACGCTGAGCCCGTGGCGGCCAGCAACGGCCTCACCGTCGCGCAGACGCAGCGGCTCGACGAATCCGACCTGCCCGACATCCTGTTCGTCTGCGGCGGGGTCGACGTGCAGCACGCTGTGGACGACGCGTTGACCCATTTCCTGCGCCGCCTGGCGCGCAAGCGCATCATCATCGGTGCGCTCTGCACCGGCTCCTACGCGCTCGCGAAAGCCGGGTTGCTCGACGGTTACCGCTGCGCGATCCACTGGGAGAACCTGTCCGCGCTGCGCGAGACGTTTCCGCAGATCGTGTTCACGCAGGACCTGTTCGTGGTGGACCGTGACCGATGCACCTGCACCGGCGGCATTGCTCCGCTCGATCTGGTGCTGCACCTCATCACGCCGCGGATCGGCAAGGCTCTGGCGGCGGGCATCTCCGACCAGTTCATCGTGGAGCGCGTCCGTGACGGCAAGGACCGCCAGCACATCCCGCTGGCCGCGCGGCTCGGCGGCTATCACAGGTCGCTGGCGCAGGCCGCGGCGCTGATGGAAGCCAACATCGAGGAGCCGCTGTCGCTGGAAGAACTCGCGCGCATGACCGAGGTGTCGCAGCGGCAGTTGCAGCGCCTGTTCCGGCGCAGCTTGGGGCTGACGCCCGCGCAGTACTACATCAATCTCAGATTGCGCCGCGCCCGCGAGCTGCTGCTGCAGACGGACATGCCGATCATGAGCATCACCGTCGCGTGCGGCTTCCGCTCGCCCTGCCACTTCAGCAAGTCGTATCGCTCCGTATTCGGCCACTCGCCGAGCCACGAGCGGCGTGCTCCCGAACGCGAGGCCGCCCTCGCCGGGCGCGGCAACGCGCCGCCGCGTCCGCTCACGAACGCCTGACCGAAGTCGCCGCAAGAAATCGAGCCCCGCACGAGGAGTGCGCCGTTGCGGCCGACTCTATGTCAAACCGCCGCAGCAGGCACTTGTCCTAAAGCGGCCAAACGTCGCAATTAGACAACCCCTCGTCGCAATACCACCAGCAGCGGCGGCGGGGTGCACCTAGCATGAGCGTGCGAAACTCGACCCGGACGGGTTGGGCGTTACGAGCGGAGACCAGCATGGCGGATGAAGCCGAATTCGACCTCAATAGCCTCAACGACGAGGAGCTGACCGAGCAGGTCTATGACGATCTGTACAACGGCCTCAAGGCCGAAGTCGAGCAGGCCACCCGCATCCTGCTCAAGCGCGGCTGGGGGCCGGAGAAGGTGCTGAACAAGGCCCTCGTCGGCGGCATGCAGATCGTCGGCATCGATTTCCGCGACGGCATTCTGTTCGTGCCGGAAGTGCTGCAGGCGGCCAATGCCATGAAGGGCGGGATGGAGATCCTGCGCCCGCTGCTCGCCGAGACCGGTGCCGAGCCGATCGGCAAGATGGTCATCGGCACCGTCAAGGGCGACATCCACGACATCGGCAAGAATCTGGTGTCGATGATGATGGAGGGCGCCGGCTTCGAGGTCATCGATCTCGGTATCAACAACCCGGTCGAGAAGTACCTCGCAGCACTCGAGCAGCACCAGCCGGACATTCTCGGCATGTCGGCGCTGCTGACCACGACGATGCCGTACATGAAGGTCGTGATCGACGAGATGAAGGCCAAGGGGCTGCGCAACAAGTACATCGTGCTCGTCGGCGGCGCGCCGCTCAACGAGGAGTTCGGCAAGGCTGTCGGCGCTGACGCCTACTGCCGCGATGCGGGCATCGCCGTGGAAACGGCCAAGGCGCTCATTGCGGCGCGGCGCACAGCTGCGGCTGCCGCGGCCGCCGCGGCGGCGGCTTGATGATACAAGACGCGAAAATCCCGACGCCGGATGCGCGTAGCTCCCTCGTTATCGCCTGCGGCGCGCTGGCGCGCGAAATCGTTGCGCTCCGCAGCGCGAACGGTTGGACTCATCTTGATGTGCAGTGCCTGCCGGCCGAGCTGCACAACTATCCGGCACGCATTCCCGCGGCGGTGCGCGAGCAGATCCGCAAGGCGCGCAGCGGCTACCGCAGCATCTTCGTCGCCTACGGGGACTGCGGCACGGGTGGCCGGCTGGATGCGATGCTCGCCGAGGAAGGCGTCGAGCGCATTCCTGGCGCTCATTGCTACGAGTTCTACGCCGGTCAGCGCACGTTTGCGGCCCTCGCGGCGAGCGAACCGGGCACCTTCTACCTCACCGACTTTCTCGCCCGTCATTTCGAGCGCCTGGTGATCCGCGGCCTGGGGCTCGACCGCTTTCCCGAGCTTGCCGCCACGTACTTCGGCAACTACCGGCGCCTGGTGTACCTCGCCCAAACCGAGAACGCCGAGCTGACCGAGATGGCGCGCCGCGCGGCGGCTCGGCTCGGGCTGGCCTTCGAACTACACCGCACCGGCTACGGTGAGCTGCGCAACTCGCTCGCGGCGTTCCATGCGCAACCCCCGCTATGCCCAAGTTGATTCTCATTTCCTGGCGGGATATCCCCTCGCAGATCATCGGCAGGCGCGGGCGCGAAACCGCCAAGGTGTTGCTGGCGCCGCGCTTCCAGGAAGCGATCGACCGTGCCGCCATGCGCGCAGGACGCGGCAGCTCGGACGCCTACCTGTCGGAGTGGCAGCGTGCCGATCTGCGTGATTGCGGCGATGATATCGAGGCGGAGGCGCGCGCCGAGGCGGCGCGAGTGGAAGCCCGTTACACCGATGCCGACCTGGACGCGCTCATCCGTGCGCACGGCGTTGCGGCCGGCAAGCCAGAGCCGGGCGGAGGGGCCTGATGTATGCCGTCAGGCTCTGGTCGGTGCGCCATGCGCGTCTGCTCGAGCGCCTCTATCAGATCTTCGAGGATGTCTGCCTGCGATTGCATCCCCTCGCACGCGCTGTCGGCTACGAGCGATTGGAGCGCCCGGTGGCGGCGGTCGAGCGCCGCCTCAAGGGACTCATGTTCGACTGCCAGATGTGCGGGCAGTGCGTGCTGTCCTCGACCGGCATGTCCTGTCCGATGAACTGTCCCAAGGGTCTGCGCAACGGCCCGTGCGGGGGCGTGCGCGACGACGGCCATTGCGAGGTCAAGCCGGAGATGATCTGCGTGTGGGTGCTGGCCTGGAAGGGCAGCAATCAGATGCGCAACGGCGCCGCCATCCGCAACGTGCAGCTTGCCGTGGATCACCGCCTCGAGGGCCGCTCGGCCTGGCTGGCTGTGATGCGTGAGAAAGGCGCAGCCGCCGACAACACCCGGCGCAGACCCGCTTAGATCACAGCCATGATCTTCGAAGACGAACCGGTACCAGGCTATCCGCTGCCCATCCTGCCGGGCCACACCTCCCCCGGGCGCTTCGAGCGCGTGCTGCGTTCCGGCGCGTTCGCCGTCACAACCGAGCTCGCGCCCCCTGATTCGGCGGACCCGGAGGACGTCTACAAGCGCGCGCGCATCTTCGACGGGTACGTCGATGCCATCAACGCCACCGACGGCTCCGGCGCCAACTGCCACATGTCCAGCATCGCTGTGTGTGCGCTGCTGACGCGCGTTGGTTACGCGCCGATCATGCAGATTTCCTGCCGCGACAGGAACCGCATCGCCATCCAGGGTGACATCCTCGGGGGCGCCGCAATGGGCGTCTGCAACATGCTGTGCCTGACCGGCGACGGCGTGCAGGCGGGCGATCATCCGCAGGCAAAGCCCGTGTTCGATCTCGATGCGGTGTCGCTGCTCGCCCTGGGAAAAACTCTGCGCGACGAGCACCACTTCCAGAGCGGGCGCAAGATCACGTTTGCGCCGCGCGTGTTCTTCGGCGCCGCGGAGAACCCATTTGCCGAGCCGCTCGCGTGGCGCCCCCAGCGGCTGGCGAAGAAGGTCGAAGCCGGCGCCCAGTTCATCCAGACGCAGTACTGCTTCGATCTCGAGCGGCTCGAGCTGTTCGTGCGCGGGGTCGAGGAGCTCGGATTGCTTGACAAGGTGTTCATCCTCCCGGGCGTCGGCCCGCTGCCCTCCGCGAAGACTGCCGAGTGGATGCGCAGGAACGTGCCGGGCGTGCACGTTCCCGACACCGTGATCAGGCGTTTGGCGGGCGCGGAACGACCTAAACAGGAAGGCGTCGCCATCGCGGTCGAGCTGGTCCAGCAGTTGCGCGAGATGCGCGGGGTCGCAGGGGTGCACCTGATGGCATTCAAGATGGAGGAATTCGTGCCGGAGATCGTGCAGCGCGCGGGCGTGCTCGGTCCCCGGATCCCCTGGTACCCCGACCGCGACAAACGCTTGGCGGAAAAAAAGGCAACGGCATGACAGATACCATCATCAGTTCGGCGACGCGGGAATTGGTCATCGGCTTCGAGCGCCCGTTCGTCATCATCGGCGAGCGCATCAACCCCACCGGACGCAAGCTGCTGGCGGCGGAAATGGTCGCCGGTGACTTCTCCAGGGTCGAATCCGACGCGCTGGCGCAGGTGGCGGCCGGCGCGCACATGCTCGACGTCAACGCCGGCCCCTGGTTGAGGTGCCGCTGTCGATCGACTCCTCGATCGTCGCGGCGCTGGAAGCGGGCCTCAAGGTGTACCGCGGCAAGGCGCTGGTTAACTCGGTGACCGGCGAGGAGGAGCGGCTCGAGGCGGTGCTGCCGCTGGTGAAGAAATACGGCGCGGCCGTCGTCGCCATCAGCAATGATGAAACCGGCATCTCGGAGAACCCCGACGTGCGCTTCGAGGTCGCCCGCAAGATCGTGCAGCGCGCCGCGGATCACGGCATTCCCGCCTGCGATGTCGTCGTTGACCCGCTGGTCATGCCCATCGGCGCCGTCAGCCAGGCGGGCAGGCAGGTCATGAGACTGCTGCACCGTCTGCGGAGCGAGCTGAAGGTGAACACCACCTGCGGCGCCTCCAATGTCAGTTTCGGGCTGCCGGCGCGCGAAGGCATCAATGCGGCGTTCCTGCCCATGGTCATCGCGAGCGGCATGACCTCGGCGATCACCAACCCGATGCAGGAGGAACTGGTGCGCGCCGTCATGGCCGCCGACGTGTTGATGGGTCACGACGAGAACTGCACGCGCTGGATCGGCAAGTTCCGGGTCGCCCCGGCCCCAGGAGCCGATGGCCAAGCGGCTCGCGGCCGGCGCGAGGGTAGCGGCCGTCGGGGTCGCCCCAACGAGACGGTGCCCTCCTCTTGAGCACACCTGACGCCCTCGTTGTGTTCATGCCCTCCGGGCGACGCGGGCGCTTTGCGCTCGGCACGCCACTGCTGCAGGCGGGACGCGCACTCGGCGTCGACATCGACTCGGTGTGCGGCGGACGCGGGCTGTGCGGGCGCTGCCAGGTCGAGGTCGCCGAGGGCGAATTCCCCAAACACGGGGTGGTGTCGCGGGCCGAGCACCTGTCGCCCTCCGCCAAGGCCGAACAACGCTTTGTCAACGCCAACGCCATGCCCGCCGCGCGCCGTCTGTCATGTCAGGCGCGCATCGAGGGGGACATCGTCATCGACGTCCCGCCTGAATGTCAGGTGCATCACCAGGTGGTGCGCAAGGCGGCCGAAGCGCGCGATATCACGGTCGACCCGGTCGTGCGTCTGCACTATGTCGAGGTGCAGCCTCCCGACATGCACAACCCTTCGGGGGACCTGCGGCGGCTGTGCGATGCGCTCGAACTGGAATGGCATCTGACAGGGCTCGCATGCGACGTGCGCGCCGTGCAGCAGCTGCAGCAGGCGCTGCGCCAGGGCGGGTGGAAAGTCACCGTCGCGGTGCACGGTGGCAAGCAGATCATCGTCGTGTGGCCGGGCTTTCACAATCACGCCTACGGCATCGCTGTCGACATCGGCTCGACCACGATCGCGATACACTTGTGCGATCTCGCCAGCGGCAAGGTGCTCGCCACGGCGGGCACCATGAATCCGCAGATCCGCTTCGGCGAGGACCTCATGAGCCGCGTCTCGTACGTCATGATGCATCCCGGCAGCGAGCGCGCCCTGACGGCCGCGGTGCGCCGCGCGATCAACGCGCTGGCGGCGGAGGTGGCCAAGCAGGCCGGCATCGGGATGACGGACATCCTGGAAGCGACCTTTGTCGGCAATCCGATCATGCACCACCTGTTGCTCGGCATCAGCCCGGTCGAGCTCGGCGGGGCGCCCTTCGCGCTGGCAACGGACGCGGCGATCACGTTATGGGCGAGCGAGCTCGATCTCGCGATCAACGCCAACGCGCGCGTCTACGTGTTGCCTTGCATCGCCGGTCATGTCGGTGCCGACGCGGCGGGCGTCATCCTGGCCGAGCGGCCCGATCTGGCGGACGAGGTGACGCTGCTGGTCGATGTAGGCACCAACGCCGAGATCGTGCTCGGCAACCGCCACCGCCTGCTCGCCTGCTCCAGCCCGACGGGACCGGCGTTCGAGGGCGCGCAGATCAGTTGCGGCCAGCGCGCCGCGCCGGGCGCCATCGAGCGGCTGCGCATCGATCCGGCGACGCTCGAGCCGCGTTTCAAGGTGATCGGCTGCGAGCTGTGGTCGGGCGATCCCGCGTTCTCCACGGCAACCGCGGCCACCGGCGTCACCGGCATCTGCGGTTCCGGCATCATCGAAGCGATAGCGGAAATGTATCTTGCCGGCATCATCAGCCAGGACGGCGTGGTCGATGGCGCACTCGCCGCGCGCAGCCCGCGCATCCAGCCGGAGGGCCGCACGTTCTCCTACACGGTGCATCAGGGGCCCGGCAGCGCGACTGCGCTGCGCATCACGCAGTCCGACGTACGCGCCATCCAACTCGCCAAGGCCGCGCTGTACGCCGGGGTGAACCTGTTGATGGAGCGCCTCGGCGTCAAAGCGGTCGACCGCATCCGACTCGCGGGCGCCTTC
>VBNY01000116.1 GCA_005877705.1 Gammaproteobacteria bacterium | reverse complement strand
CATTCCGGCCCCGGCCCTCATACAGCTGTGCACCGGGATCCCCTACGGTGTGCCCGCGGACGTCGGTCACCTGCTCGCCATGGTAAATACCCTGCCCACCGATTGCCTCTGGACCTCGTTTTCGATCAGCCGCATGCAGATGCCGTGGGTGGCGCAGTCGGTGCTTCTCGGCGGCAACGTGCGCGTGGGCCTCGAAGACAACCTGTACTTGAGCCGCGGGGTGTATGCCAGCAATGCGCAGCTGGTGGAGAAGGCGCGCACCATCGTCGAGGCGATGGGCGCTCGCATCCTCTCTGCAGGGCAGACGCGGGAGCGCCTGAAGCTGCGTTAGAGTGGGCTCGGGCAAGCCCTGACTGGAAGCGAGCGTGGCGGGAGTACCGATCTACCGGACGCCGATCCTTGCTGACTGGATCGACTACAACGGCCACCTCCGGGACGCCTACTATGGCCTCATATTGAGCTACGCGACCGATGCGCTCTTGGATCGGATAGGGCTCGAGGCATCGTATCGGGAGCGCACGGGCTACTCGCTGTACACGGTAGAGATGCACATTCACTATCTGCATGAGGTGAAGAAGAGCGACATCGCCGTCGTGACCGTGCGCATCATCGCTGCCGACCACAAACGCATTCACGTCGCGTTCGATCTGCTGCGCGAGGGACAGCCCGAGGCCGCGGCGACGGCCGAAGTCATGCTGCTGAGTGTGCATCAGGGCCCAACCGTGACCACGCAACCGTTCGCTGCGGAGGTGCGCGCCGCCATCGATGAGCTGCAGCGAGCGAGCGCTGCCATGCCTCCTAGCGGACCGGGATCGCGCCGCATGGAGCTGCGCGGGCGATAACCCGTTGTGCGCATGAAGGACACCTCCCTGAGCCGTCTGCTGGCCCCCCGCAGCATCGCGCTGATCGGCGGCGCGTGGGCCGACGCCGTCGCTGCGGCGAGCCGCGTCATCGGTTACCGCGGCGAAGTGTGGCGTGTTCACCCGCAGCGACCGTCCACTCCGGAGACGCGCTACTTCCGTTCCGTTGATGAGCTTCCCGGCGTGCCGGACGCGGCGTTCATCGCCGCTCCGAATCGCGACGTGCCGGGGATCGCGGCGGCGCTGGCCCGTCGGGGGGCCGGAGGGTTCGTGTGCTTTGCGGCGGGGTTCTCCGAGACCGCTACCGATGAGGGGCAGCGCCTGACCCGAGAGCTCATCGCGAGCGCGGGCGAGCTGCCGTTCTTCGGCCCGAACTGCTACGGCTTCATCAACTTCTTCGAGGGCGTGGCGCTGTGGCCCGATCAGGTCGTGGGCGGCCGGCCCGAGCGCGGCGTCGCGCTCATCTGTCAGAGCGGCACGATCGCGCTCAGTCTGCTGTTCAACGCCCGGTCCGTCCCGATCGGTTATGCCTTGACGGTCGGCAATCAGACACGGCTCGCCGTCGAGGACATGATCGAGCTGCTGTCGCAGGATGAGCGCATCACGGCCTTTGGGCTCTACGTCGAGGGCATCAAGGATGCCGTGCGTTTCGCGCGTGCGGTCGAGCGAGCCCGGGCCGCCGGCAAGCCCGTGGCGCTCGTCAAGGCGGGCCGCACGGAAGCCGCGGCGCGCACGGCGCGCACGCATACCGGCTCACTGGCCGGTGCCGATGCGGCGTTTGAAGCATTTTGCCGCCAGGCCGGCGTTGCGCGCTGCGATTCGCTCAGCACGCTATGCGAAGTGCTCAAGGTGTTCCACACCGGTGGTCCGCTGCACGGCCGGCGGGTGTTGGTGCTGGGGGCATCGGGTGGCGACATGGCGATGACGGCGGATGCCGCGCGCAACCTTGGCCTCGAGTTCCCGCCGATTCCGCCCGCGCAGGTCGCGCGCCTGCGCGAGATTCTGACCGACAAGGTCCAGATCGCCAATCCGTTCGATTTCCACACGCATATCTGGTTCGACCGCCCGGGGATGCGGGCGCTGTTCACGGTGGCGCAGAGATCGGGATTCGACGCGGTGGGACTGATGGTCGACTGTCCACCCGCGGATGAGGCGGACCCCACGACGTACGTCGACGTGATCGACGAATTCATTGCTGCATTCCCGGGCGCATCGACCCGCGGCGTGGTCATCTGCTCGCTACCTGAGTCGATGGCCTCCTCGACCCGGGAGAAATGTCTCGCCGCGGGTATCGTGCCGCTGCAGGGCCAGCGTGAAGCCCTTGAAGCGCTCGATCTCGCGGGTGCCGTGGGTGCGGCCTGGGCGAGTGGTGGCCGCGTGGAGCTACGCACGCCGCGACGCAACCACAGCGTGTTGCCCGCCGATCGTCCACGGGCTGACACCGCGCGAACGCTTGCAGAACACGAGGGGAAGGCCGCGCTGGCTGCGTTCGGGGTGCGCATTCCTCGTTCGCGAGTGGTCGCTCCACGGGACGTCGTCGGCGCCGCCGAGGCGTTAGGTTATCCCGTCGTCATCAAGGCGGTTGCAGCCTCGCTGGAGCACAAATCGGATGCCGGCGGCGTGATCGTCAATGTACGCACGGCGGCGGATGCGGCCGCTGCTGCGCAGCGCCTGTCGAGCCTTTCTAACACCCTGCTCGTCGAGGAGATGGTGGCGGACGGGGTGGCCGAGATGCTCATCGGCATGACACTCGATCCGCAATTCGGCCAGCTCCTCGTGCTCGGCGCTGGCGGCGTGTTGACAGAGCTTCTCAGGGACAGCGTGAGTCTGCTGCCGCCCTTCACCGCAGCGCAGATCGAGGCCGCCGTCGGCAGGCTCACGGTCGGAAAACTGCTCGCCGGTTATCGCGGCCGGCCGGCCGCCGACGTGCCGGCGCTGGTCGCAACGGCCTTGGCTTGCGCGCGCTACGCCGAGGCCAACATCGAGGGTCTCGTCGAGCTCGACATCAACCCGGTCATCGTTCGACCCGCGGGGCTCGGTGCCGTCGCAGTGGACGCGCTGATTCGTCTGGCGTGAGGGTGCGACCATGGGTCGCACGGCTAGCCCGCGAGGGCTACCCTGGAGCGATGGTGAGCAGGCGAAGGCCTGCGTAAGAGGAGCGTTGTAAATGTCACACGGTATCAAGACCACCACCAATGAGACGATCCTCGAAGTGACGATCGATCGCCCGAAGGCCAACGCCATCGATCGCGCCGCGAGCGTGCGCTTGAACGAGGTCTTCAGTGCGTTCCGTGACGACCCGCAGCTGCGTGTTGCGATCGTCACGGGGGCCGGGGAGCGCTTCTTCTGCGCCGGCTGGGACCTCAAGGCGGCCGCCGCCGGCGAAGAGTCGGACGAGGACTGGGGAGTCGGTGGCTTCGGGGGCTTGAACTATCCACGCAATCTCGACAAACCGCTCATCGCGGCCGTCAACGGCATCGCCTGCGGCGGCGGCTTCGAGATCGTCCTGGGAACGGACATCATCGTCATGGAGGAACACGCCCGCTTCGCGCTTCCAGAGATCAACGTCGGCGTGCTGGCGGACGCCGGCACCATCAAGCTGCCACGGCGCATCCCCTACCACATCGCCGTCGAGTTCCTGATGACCGGCCGCTGGATGGATGCACCTGAAGCCAAACACTGGGGTCTCGCCAACCACGTGGTGCCGGCGGGCCAGAGCCTCGCGAAGGCGCGCGAGATCGCGCAGCAGCTCGCCGCGGGGCCGCCGCTGTTGTTTCCAGCAATCAAACAGCTCGTGCGTCACACGGAAATGGTTGCCGAACACCAGGCGTTCGAGCTGCACGACAGCCTGGACGCGGTGCAGAGGGTGATTCGCTCGGAGGACCTGAAGGAGGGCGCGCGCGCGTTTACCGAAAAGCGCAAGCCCGTCTGGAAGGGTAAATAGCGCAGAGTCGCATCTACATGTCGACACTCGGCCAACCGGCGGCGCTCCAGTGCACCTCCGACACGCGCAGCGTCGGTGCGGCATTGTTTTGCGCGTCATAGGCATGATAGACGATGAGATCCCGAGCTCCGTCGTGCGTGAGGCCGCAGTGCCCCGGTCCGCGCCAGCGCGTCGAGGCCCACGGGCGCTCGACTATGACGGCAGTCCCGTAGCCGTCTAACATCGCTTTGCCGTCACGGCCGAGATAGGGGCCGAGAACGCTGTGCGAGCGTCCCACGGCGACGTAGTAATTGCTCGCCAATCCCTTGCAGCAATAGTCGAAGGACGCAAACAGGTAATACCATTGATCGTGCGTGAAGATGAACGCACCCTCGATAGGGTTGTCGCCGCCCTCGGGCGCGGGCCGATAAGCGATCGAGTGAATCTCGGTGTCGCCTGCTGGAGGCTTGCCCGTCATTGGGTCGATGCGGATCAGCTTCAGCCCGCTCCAATAACTGCCGAACGCGAGCCATGTCTGCCCGTCGCGATCGATGACCAGGTTGGGGTCGATCGCGTTGAAGGTGCCGCCCGCGAACGTCTCGATCACCATGCCATGGTCCGTCCAGCCATAGGCGGGCGAGGCGCGATCGAGCGTCCGGCTCGTCGCAAAACCGATGACCGAGCGCATCGAACCCCCGGTCGAGACCGCGTAGTAGAGGTGAAACTGCCCGTTGAAATAGCAAATATCTGGCGCCCACATGCTGTTCGCCTTCGAGATCGCCTTGTGTGCCCAGGCTGGAATGACCTCGAGCGGATAGCCGTTGTCGGACCACTGCCGCAGATCGCGTGAGGTTCGCCAGGAAACCGATGGGTGGTGATTCCAACCGCCGGATCCGAACACGTGATACAGCTCACCCTCGCGGATGATCACCGGATCGTGAAGGTCCGTGAGATACCCCGTCAGGGTGTCGTTGAGGGACGGCTTGTTGTCGGTTGCCGCGGCCGCGAGCCCGCTGCCGAGTGCCGCGACGCCGAGTGTCCAGCCAATCATTTCGCGTCGTGTGACCGACAGCGCACCGGGCGCTGCCGGCGCGAACGAGGTGTGCATCAGCTCGCCTCCTTATCCATCGCCTGCGCCTTACAGGCGCGCGCGGATACTCACGCCGTAGAACTTGTCATCGGTGCGGATGTCGTGCGGGAAGACGGGCGTATCGAAATAGCTGTGATACTTGGCACCCGTAAGATTGTTTGCATCGATGCCGACAGTGACCTGCCGGCTGATGTCGTAGCCCAGCGAGAAGTCCACGCGGCCGTAGGCCTTGACCTTATTGAATGCGGCAGGCCCCTGAGGATTCCCGCAGTAGCCGGCCGTCTGGCCTTGCGACACCAGCTCGCAGCCGAACTGGAATTCATTGAATTCGTCGCGCCAGGTATAGACGAGGCGTCCGGTGAAGCCGTACTTCTCGTACAACGCACCGATGTTGTAGCTGTTCTTTGAGACCCCGAGGAGCGGGAAGCCGTTCAACGGGTCGCCCGAGGTATCGATATTGCTGTCGGCGCGCGTGTAGTTGCCGAAAGCGCCGAGGCCGTTCCATCCCTGCGGCAGGAAATCCAGGAATACCTGCGCGCTGAGCTCCAGACCCTTGAGCGTGGCGCTGCCGAGGTTGCGGGGCCGCGTA
>VBNY01000115.1 GCA_005877705.1 Gammaproteobacteria bacterium | reverse complement strand
CGCGTCCACGCCCAGACTAGCTTTTAATATCAAAACGGATATAAACTCTCAATGAAACCGCTTACCTGGTGTGGTGACACTTTGCGTCGCATCCGTGATTTTCCAAAGGAGGCGCGACGCAAGGTTGGCCACCAGCTAAACCGCGTGCAGCACGGACGTGACCCGGAAGACTGGAAGCCGATGCCGATTATTGGCCTCGGTGTGCGCGAGATACGCAGTCACGAGGAAGGCGACTATCGCGTGCTCTACTTGGCTAAGTTCGCGGAAGCGGTGTACGTGCTGCACGCGTTCGCGAAGAAGACTCGCAAGACACCGAAGCTCGATCTGAAACTTGCGAGTGCCCGCTTCCACGCAGTGATCGAAGAACGCACGAGACAGCAACGATGAGCAAGCGAGTCAAGATGGTCCGCGGGAGCGGAAACGTGTTTCGTGACCTCGGATTCCCAGAGTCCGAGGCGCGCAACCTCGCTCTGCGGTCGCAGATCATGATCCGGATCGAGGAATTCGTCGAACGAAGTGGGCTGACCCAAGCCCGCGCCGCCGCACGTCTCGGCCTCACTCAGCCACGGCTCAACGCACTTCTGAGGGGTAAGATCGGTCAGTTCAGCCTCGATGCGCTCGTGAACACCGCCACGCGCGCCGGGCTGCAAGTGGAGCTGCGCGTGACATCAGCACGGCGGGGCGGGCGATCGAAGGGCGAGGCTCGGGTAAGCTCTCCCGAATTCTACTAGGTCACGCTGCTGACTAGCCCGTGCGTTCCGGCCATCACCGCAACGGGATACTGTAGCTCAGCATCACTCCGCCCTCGACGGGTAACAACATCAGCGCGGAGTCCGCATTCGTATGGTACCTGCGGTTCATGACGAAGTGCGCCGTCGCCGCCCCCAGAGCCGCGCCGGCGACCGTATCGGACAGCCAGTGCGCGTTGTGCTTGAGCCGCTCGTACCCGGTGGCGCTGGCGAGGCCGTAACCGAGAACGCGCCGCAGCCAGCGATATTCGTCGTTGCCGGACTCGGCCAGGACGGTGCCGATCGCGGCCGCGGCCGCCGCGTGCACGGACGGAAACGAAGCGCCGCTCGCGCCCCAGCGATTGGGGTCGGTGGTCTCATCGGGACGCTTGCGGCCGGCGGCGAACTTGAGCACGAAGGCGGTTGTCGAGCTGAGCCCGGCTGCCTCCAACATCGCCCAGGCCTCTCTGCGCCCGTCGCTGTCGTCGATCAGGTTCGCGTACAGCCAGGTGCCGGCAAAGGCGGCCGCCGCCGGCAGGGCGTCCTGTAAATCCTTGGAGTTGGTGCTGCCGAGGGGAGCACTGGAGCCCTTGTTGAAATGGGTGCGCACGTCGCTGTCATAGTGATGACTTGCGGCAACCACGGCGAGCGCGCCCCCAATGTATGCCCAGTCCTTGCCATCCCAGCGCAACGGGGCGGTAACGTAGCTCTCGATGTCGAGCATCAAGCGGTTGGAGGGCGCCGGGGTCGCCGGATCCACTCGGTCATATTCCGGTACCTGAGCCCACACGTGAGTGCAGTTCAGGAGTACCGCGAGAGCTGCCGCGACAGCGAGTCTGCTGCTTCGACACTCATTTTCGTGGGTGGTGTTAGGCAAGCAGCTCATCCACACGGATAACCGGATAGAGATTGTACCTGGCGTCCCAGGAGGCGTGGCGGCGCAGGAAGTACTCGAGCCGCGCACCCGGGTCCGCCGCGAATGCGGGATCTGCCAGCAGCTTGCGGGTGAAGTCCGCTTGCAGGCGCAGGTCCTTCTCGAGCATTTCCCGCGCAATCTGTTCCGCGACGTACGGCTCGATGTGCTCCTTCTGTTCGAAGCAGGCGTTGAAGAAGCCCCAGGCGGCGAATGAGTCGGGCGCCTGCGGCTCGAGCAAAGCCATCAGCAGGCGTGCGCCCGACTGCGCGATCGACACGAACAGGGCGCCGACACTGATCACCTGTGTTTCCCGAGCCCAAGCACCCTCGAGCTTGACACGCATGCGTCCCTCGAACGGGGCCCTGGAGAACTTCACGCGTGTCGCGCGAAACATTTCTACCCGAACGTCGTCGATGCGCGTGCGCACCGCCTCGAACGCGATGCCGTGCAACGCGAGCTTAGCCCCGATCTCCTGCGCATAGCCCGCCGGCACGACATACCCGCCGAGCGGTGCTTTCACGACCAGGGAGGCCTCCACTTGATGACGGAACGGGACTCGCCAGATCTGTGGAGTGGTCGGATCGTACATGGTCACCAGATCGCCGGAGACGGGCGATGATGTACGGGTGTAGGCGTAGCCGCGGAATTCGATAGTCTCGGCGGCGGCTGCCGGCGGGGCATTCGCCGCATTACCGGCTTTCGCCGGCTCACGCCACCCGGATGCGTAGTCCAGTGTTACATCCGAGCCACCGATGCGAGCCGCCGCGGCGTCCGCTTGGCGGGCTTTCTCCAACCAACCCGCGCCGTGCGCGCTGACGAGCTCCGCGAGTCCCACGATCGTGTTACGCGTCACCCTGACACGGGTCGCGTAGTCCTTCCACGAGTGGGTCTCGACCAGCACCGTGAAGCGGTTGCGTTGTGGGAAGTAACCGGTGGAAAACCGCGGCGAATACACCGTGAGCACAAAGCCGGAAGCCGGATCGTCCGTGCGGGCGAAATCCGGGTAGAAGGGCAGGGGAAGTGAGCCTTGCGCGGCGAGCTTTGCGATCAGCGCATCGCGCAGCTCGCGGCCGCAGGCCTGCAGCTGCGGATCGCCCTGGTTGATCGGCTCCACCTGCAATGAGATATCCGGCTCGAAATCCGCCCCGTCGGTGACGTGCAAGTCGGCGCACACGAGCGGGTCCCAGTCGCGGACCAGAGCGAGCAGCGCCCGCATCTCCGGCGCCTCGGCCTTGGTGTAGTCGCGATTGAGATTGAGGTTCTGCGCCGTGGTGCGCCAGCCGGTTTCCTCCGGCCCATTCTGGTTCGGACGGTTCCAACGTCCGAAGCGCTCATGGCCGTCGACGTTGAAGGCAGGTACGAACACGATCGCGATCCGATCAAGCGCGCTCGCGCCCGCGGCGCCACTCAGCAGCTCACGCAGGGCGATGAAGCCCGCGTCTTTGCCGTCGCTCTCGCCGGGGTGAATGCCCGCCTGGAGCATGAGCAGAGGGACTGTACGCGGGTCGGCGCGCGATGCCAGCAGCGCGAGCATCGGCCGGCCTTCGGCCGATCGGCCGAACTCGAGGACCCGCACCGTTTGTGGCCAGGCGCGCGCGAACGCCTCGCACAGGCGCTCGACCTCGTCGATTCGCCCGGTGCGGTGAAAGCCCGACTCCTCGGCCAGCGTCGTCAAGTTCTCGCCCGTCATCGGGCGAATTCTACGGGATTCACGCGCGACTTAGGACGCACCGTGCCGCGTTCGCGCGCTCGAGACCTCGAGCTCACAAAAGCGCCGGATACGCGCGCAGGCCGCATCGATCGTTGCTTCGTCGGTTGCGAAACACACCCGGATGAAACGAGCCGTCGCCCTTCCGAACGCGCCGCCGTCCAGCACGGAGACCCTCTCACGCTCGTACAGCGCGCGCATGAAGTCATAGCCCGACAGGCCCGTGGCACTCACGTCCACCATCATGAACATGCCGGCTTGCGGCGCAGTGGCGCGGATGCCGGGGACCGCTGCAAGCCCAGCCAGGAACCGTTCGCGCCGTGCGTTGCAGAAGTCCCGGATGCGGCGTTCCGCCTCAGGCGCAATCGACAGCGCCGTGATCGCCGCTTCCTGGATGAAGCCCGGGAGGCCAAACAGCATGCACATCGCGAGCGATTCGGCGTGTGTGGCGAGCTCGCGCGGGCCCACGAGCCAGCCGGCGCGCCACCCAGGCATCGAGTGCGATTTAGATAAGCTACTGACGGTCACCACCCGCTCGGGCAGGCGCGCCGCGAGGCTCGGCACGCGTCCCCCGGGGGCGAGACCCGCGTAGACCTCATCCGACACGAGCCACAGCTCGTGTCGCCGTGCGAGCTCCGCGATGACCGCGAGTTCCGATTCGCTGAGTACGACGCCGCTCGGGTTGTTGGGCGTGGCCCAAAAGATGGCGCGCGTGCGCGCCGTGAGGAGTGATTCCAGCGCCGCCAGATCCGGGCGGAAACCCGGGCCGGACGGCGCCCGCACGAGTCGCGCCCCCGAGACCTCGATGGTGGCCGGGTAGGTTGGATACATCGGGTCGAATGTGATGACTTCATCGCCCGCGCCCGCCAGGCACATCGAGGCCGCAAACAGCGCATTCTGTGCGCCGGCGAAGTAGACGACGTTCTCGGGTTCCGTCGGCTGGCCGGTGCGTGCCGCATGCGCCTCGGCGATCGCCTCACGCAGCGCGTGCCGGCCGGAGGCGGGCGTGTAATGGGTATCGCCGGATCGGAGGCACTCGACGGCACGCTCGACAACAGGGCCAGGCGCCTCCAGATCAGGATCACCGACGCTGAGGACGATCACGTCCTCGCCGCGCTCGCGGGCAGCCTTGGCGTCGTAATGCGTGACCCACGCATCGGCGCCCTCGCCACTGATCCGGTCAACGAGCGCAGCGAACTTCATAGAGTTTCCGCAGGGGCCCCCTGACTTGAGTCAGGGAAGGAATTGCGTCCATGGATTTGACCTGTATGAATGTACAGTCTACCATGTGAGATGTGGTCAACGGAGTCAAGGGATGAATGTCCACCATATCTTCGGGGTTTCCGCGCTCTACGTCGGCACGCAGGGTCGCGTCAGCGCGACCATCTAATGCTATGTGACGAAGAGGCGCTAAAGCATGATGCGTACCGCCTGCATTCGACTGAAGGTGACGCCGGAGCGGGCCGCCAAGTTGAGCGCATTGCGCACGGCGTATGCCGAGGCCTGCAACTCGCTCGTGCCGCTCGTGCAGGCCGCACGCTGTTGGAACCGAGTCGACTTGCATCGCCTGGCCTACAGAGAGTTGCGGCAGGAGACGCCGCTGGGAGCGCAGATGGCCTGCAACGCAATCTTCTCGGTCTGCAAGGCGTACTGCTCGCAACGAGCCCTGGGACGCATCAGCCCGGACACGCCGGTTGCGGCGCTGTGCTTTAGCCGCACCAGCGTCCATTTCGATCACCGCACCTTTACGCTCAAGGGCGGGGCAGTCTCGCTCAACACTCTCGAGGGGCGCATTCGGGTGCCGATGATCCTCGGGAAGCACCAGCGCAA